>DATCJI010000512.1:0-6716 GCA_036562835.1 Xanthobacteraceae bacterium
TCGGCTGGCGAACACGACAGGAACGAATATTCAGAATGAGCCGCAGAATGACATTCAGAATGCACCGCAAGCGCAAAACGAGAACGCCGGCTAACTCCCTGGTAATAACGACAGTTTGCTGGCTGGGGCGGGAGGATTCGAACCTCCGCATGGCGGAATCAAAATCCGCTGCCTTACCACTTGGCTACGCCCCATTGCGCGATGCGCAGACCATAGCGACGCCACATGCGCCGTTCAACACGCGCCAATTTTCACGCCGCGGCACACGCGACCAGTTCCTTATATAAATCGCCGGGTTGACCGGACTAGGCTCAGGGCTAGAGTACAAGCCCCTCGCAGATCCAACGCCATCAAACGGCGTTGCGGTGCGCGCCGGAGAGAACTCATGAGCTACCGCGCGCCTGTTGCCGACATGGCATTCACGCTCGAGCACGCCGCCGGCTTGGGCCGGGCGCGGGAAGAAGGGCTATTGGAAGATCTCGCACGCGACGACGTCGAAGCGATTCTTGACGAAGCCGCGAAATTCGCGACCGACATCATCGCGCCCCTCAATGCCGTTGGCGATCGCCATGGCACCCCGTTCAAGGACGGTGTCATCGCCATGCCGCCCGGGTGGAAGGATGCCTATCGAGCTTGGACCCAGGCGGGCTGGAATGCGGTGAGCGCGCCGGCGCAATGGGGCGGCCAAGCGCTGCCGCAATCCGTCAATGCCGCCTGCACGGAGATGTGGAATTCAGCTGCCTTGGCGTTCGGGCTTGGCCCGCTCCTGACCATGGCCGCGGTCGACGCGCTCTCGGCGCACGGCTCTGAAGAGCTCAAGCGAGCGTACCTCCCCAAGCTCGTCTCGGGCGAATGGATGGGCACCATGCAACTCACCGAGCCGCAAGCCGGCTCCGATGTAGGGGCGCTGCGAACGCGCGCCGAGCGCAATCCCGACGGCACCTATCGTATCACCGGGCAGAAGATATTCATTACCTACGGTGAGCACGATCTCACGAACAACATTATCCATATGGTGCTCGCCCGGTTGCCCGATGCGCCCGCAGGCACTAAAGGCATTTCGCTGTTTCTCATTCCCAAGTTTTTGCTCAATCCCGACGGCTCACTTGGCGCACGGAACGACGCTTACGCGCGTTCGATCGAGCACAAGCTTGGCATCCATGCCTCGCCGACCTGCACGATGATCTATGGAGATAATGGGGGCGCGACGGGCTTTCTCGTTGGCGAAGAGAACCGTGGCATGCACTGCATGTTCACTATGATGAACCAGGCGCGGCTCGCCGTAGGCCTGCAGGGCGTGGCAATTGCCGAGCGCGCCGCCCAGCAGGCGCTCGCCTACGCGCGTGAGCGCAGGCAGGGACGCAGGAGCGAAGCGCAGGGCGGGGCCAGCCGCATCATCGAGCACCCCGACGTGCGGCGCACGCTGCTCACCATGCGCGCTCTCACGCGCGCGGCACGGGGCATCTGCTATGCCACCGCGGTCGCGCTCGACCGCGCTCAGCGCGCTTCCGACGAAAAGACGCGCCGCGCAGCCTACGAGCGCGCATCCCTTCTCACGCCCGTGGCCAAGGCATTCGCGACAGACGTGGGCATCGAAGTAGCCTCGCTGGGCGTGCAGGTGCATGGCGGCATGGGCTTCATCGAGGAGACGGGCGCCGCACAGCACTACCGCGACGCGCGCATTGCGCCGATCTACGAAGGCACGAATGGCATCCAGGCGATCGATCTGGTCACGCGGAAATTGCCGCTCAATGGGGGTACGACGGTGAAATCGTGCATTGATGAATTCCGCCGCACGGCCGAGCGCATCGACGCGCGCAGCGAGGCGACGCTGGGCTTCACGGGCGTCCGACTCGACGATGCCATCGCGGCGCTCGATCGCGCGACCCAGTGGCTGCTCGGGAGCGCACACAACGATCGTGATGCGGCCCTTGCGGGGGCGACCCCCTATCTGCGTCTTTTTGCGCTCGCGGCGGGAGGAACGCTGCTCGCCGAAGAAGCGCTTGCTGCCATGCGGCTTTCCGGAAACGGCGCGGATGCATCCGGACGTACCGCGCTGGCCCGTTTTTTTGCGGAAAACATAGCAGTGGCAGCCCCAGCGCTCGAACGAGCGGTGGTGGAAGGGGGCGAAAGCGTCAACACCGCCGAAGCCGCGTTGGTGTAGATAGATGCATAGCCCTGATGATTGGAGCGACATGCGGGTTGCCGACGCCCATACGCCGCACACCACTGCGCTCGTGCGGGCTACTGTGCGTCCATGTCCCTGAAAGGTCGCACTCTGTTCATCACCGGTGCCTCGCGCGGCATCGGACTGGCGATTGCGTTGCGGGCTGCGCGCGACGGTGCCAACATCGTCATCGCCGCAAAAACCACGGAGCCCCACCCGAAGCTTCCAGGAACCATTTTTACGGCTGCCGATGAGGTCGCGCGTGCGGGCGGTCAGGCACTGCCGATACCGTTGGATGTGCGCGACGAGACGCAGGTAAAGGCGGCCATTGAAGGCGCCGTTGCCGCCTTTGGGGGCATAGACATCGTCGTGAACAATGCCAGCGCGATTTCGCGCACGCCGGTCGTCGACACGGACATGCGCCGTTTCGACTTGATGCATCAGATCAACACGCGCGGCACCTTCATGGTTTCGAAATACGCTGTGCCCCATCTCGCTAGGGCGGAGAATCCGCACATACTGATGAACTCTCCGCCCCTCGACATGCGCGAGAAATGGTTTGCGGGCTCGACCGCCTATTCGATCGCGAAATTCGGAATGAGCCTCGTCGTGCTCGGCCTTGCAGGCGAGCTGCATGGCCAGGGCATTGCGGTGAACGCGCTGTGGCCGCGCACGACCATCGCCACATCCGCCATAAAAAATCTGCTCGGCGGTGATCGGGTAATCGGAATGTCGCGTTCGCCGGAGATTATGGCGGAGGCGGCGTACCGCATCTTCCAAAAGCCGGCGAAGAGCTTTTCCGGGAATTTCCTGATCGACGACAGCTTTCTGTATTCGGAAGGGGTCAAGGATTTCGGGCCATACCGCATTAACCCCAGCCAGCCGCTGGCGCCCACATTCTTCGTTCCCGAGGAGCCTCTGCCGCCTCCCGGTGTAGTCGTAACCGGCGAGCGCTGGGTATGACGACGTTGCTCATCACGCATGGGTCGTGCTTGGAGCATGTGAACTCGTCCGGGCATCCCGAGCGGCCGGATCGCCTGCGCGCGATCGAGCGCGTCCTCGAGCATGAGCGCTTTCAGCATCTCGCGCGCGCGGAGGCGCCGCGCGCCGAGCTTGAGCAGATCGCGCGGTGCCATCCCATGGAGTACGTGACCGAAATTCGCGATGCGACGCCGCAATCCGGGCTCGTGCATCTCGACGCAGATACTTCGATGTCGCCCGGCAGCTATGAGGCGGCGCTGCGGGCGGCGGGCGGGGCCGTGTTCGCGGTCGACGAAGTAATGGCGGGCCGCGCGAACAACGCGTTCGTTTCCACCCGGCCGCCGGGGCATCATGCGGAGAGGGCGCGCCCTATGGGGTTTTGCCTGTTCAACAACGCGGCCATCGCGGTGCGCCATGCGCAGAGCAAGCATGGGGTCCAGCGCGCGGCGGTCATCGATTTCGACGTGCACCACGGCAACGGGTCCCAGGACATCTTCTGGTCGGACCCCAGTGTGATGTACGGCTCAACGCACCAGATGCCGCTTTACCCCGGCACGGGCAAAGTAAGCCAGCGCGGCGAGCACAATACCATCGTCAATGCGCCCTTGCGCCCCGGAGACGGCGGCGACGAGTTCCGGGAAGCGTTCGAGACGATTATCCTGCCGCGGTTGCGCGACTTCGCGCCCGACTTATTGGTGATCTCGGCTGGTTTCGACGCGCATATGCGCGACCCTCTCGCAAATCTCAATCTGCTCGAACCAGATTTCGAATGGGCGACGCAGAAGCTTATGGAAGTGGCTCAGCAGACGGCGGGTGGACGCGTCGTCTCGGTCCTCGAAGGCGGCTACGACCTTGTTGGGTTGGCCAACTCGGTTGCAACCCATGTAAGCGCGCTCATGCGCGGATAGTTTTCACATCTCCCGGTTTGCCGGACTCGATGCTATGTAAAGCCAACGCGTGCAGGCCCGCATGCGCGAAGCGACATGCGGAGAAGCTCGATCCCGGATATCGCTGCGCGTCATCCGGGGGCCACTATGAATGACGCGGGAACGATCATGCCCGAAAATTCCGAAATCTCGTCCCTGCCTTTCGAGCGCGCGATCGAGGAGCTCGAATCGATCGTCAAGCGGCTCGAAGAAGGAAAAGTGCCGCTTGAGGAGTCGGTGGCTATCTACGAGCGCGGGGAAGCGCTCAAGCGCCGATGCGAGGAGCTGTTGCGGCTCGCGGAAGCGCGGGTCGAGAAAATCACCTTCGATGCTGCAGGCAAGCCTGCCGGCACCGAGCCGCTCGACGTGCCCTAAATTCGAGAGCCTACCCCACCTGACGAAGCTGCCGCGCATCCGGCAGCTTCTGCTTGAGCCGGTCCATCTCCTTCCACGGATCCTGCTTCAGACTATCGAGGCGCTTGCCGAGATTAAGAACGGTGTACTGATTGCCGCATTTCGTGCGTCCCAGCTCTTCCCAGCTCACCGGGGCTGACACGGGCGCGCCCGCGCGCGCGCGGGTCGAATAAGCGCAAATCGAGGTCTGCTCCAGCGAGTTGCGGAAATAATCGATAAATATTTTTCCCCTGCGCAGGGATTTGGTCATTTTGAGCACGTAGCGGTCGGGGTAGTCTCGCTGCATGGACGAGGCGACAGCTCCTGCAAACCTCTTTGTCGTATCCCAATCCGCCCCTGCCGTCGGTAGAACGACGTGCAGGCCTTTGCCGCCTGAGAGCTTCACGAAAGAAAGGAGCTCGAGTGCCGCAAGCCGGGCGCGCACGTCACGCGCGGCGCCAACGACTTCGCCCCATCCCACGTCCTCGCCGGGGTCGATGTCGAACACGATGCGATTGCAGATATCGAGACGCTCAATGCGCGATCCGCGCACATGCACCTCCAGCACGCCCGCCTGCACCAGCGAGAGCAGACCTTCGAGGTCTTCGACTGCCAGCACCTGGCGCCGGTTCTTGTCGATGACCATTTTCAGGTTCTTCTCGCTCAGGCCGGCTGACGCGTGCTTTTGAAAGAAGCACTCTCCCTTGGTGCCGTCCGGACATCGCACCATGGCGAGCGGTCGGCCAATCAGCTGCGGCGCCATCCATCGCCACACCGCCCGATAGTAGTTCGCGAGGTCCTCCTTCGTGACGCCCACATCCAGCCAATAGACGCGCTCGGGGTGGGTTAGCCGCACGTCGTCACTCTTCGACGCGGCGGTCCTGGGGGAGCGCGCGAGCTTGGCTGCCTCACGTTCGTTCTGTGAACGCTTGGGGGCGGACGTTCCTCGATGGGCCATGACCGGCACCTCCCTGACCACTTCCTCCGGCGGCTTGTCCTCGCGGATGCCCTTGAATGCGGCTTGGCGCACAAGGTTATCTGCAGTCCAGCCGCGAAAATGGGAGTCGATCACCATGGTGGGCTTGACCCAGCGCACGTCCTTGCGGCGCGCCTCCTCGCGCGGAATTTCGTCAAACGGCCGGCGCTCGATTTGCAGCGCATTCAGACGTCTCCATAGCTCGCGTGCAGTTGCATGCGTGTAGCCGGTGCCGATGCGGCCCGCATATAGGAGCCGCTTGTCCTGGTAGTAGCCAACAACGAGAGCGCCGATCGCATTGTACATCGCCGTGGAAGGCGAATAGCCGCCGACCACGAATTCCTGCTCGTTAGCGCACTTGGTCTTGATGAAGGTTTCGAAGCGGCCGCTGCGATAGGGCGCATCCTTTCGTTTTGAAACGATCCCTTCCAGCCCAATTTTGCAGGCTTGATCGAGCACAACCTGGCCGGATTTTCCGAAATGCTCGCTATATCGGACCGGGCCTTGCGCGCCACGCGGGATGAGTTGCTGCAAGGCGGCCTTCCGCTCGATAAGCGTTTGATCGAGGAGGTCGCGCCCGTCGAGGTACAGCAGATCGAACACGTAATAAACAAACGCGTCCGCCTCCCCGGCCTTGAGCGCCGCCTGCAGGCCGGAGAAGCTCGATATTCCTTTCTCGTCCTCGATCACGACCTCGCCGTCAAGGAACGCCGAGCGTGCCGGCAGCGCCGCCACAGCAGCTTCGACATTTGGAAACTTGCTCGTCCAATCGAGGCCTTTGCGCGTGAGCAGGCGCACTTGCTTGTTGGCAAGCTGCGCCTGGATGCGGTACCCATCGAATTTGATCTCGTGCACCCATTCGCTGCCGGTGGGCGGCTCCGCGCGCAGCGTGGCGAGCGAGGGTGGCACGAACGCAGGCGCGTGCGCGCCCGGGGAATCCTCTTCCGTTCTTTTCGCGCTCTTTTTGCGCGTTGCGCGTGTACTCTTGTCGCGAGTGGCGGCGCGGGCGCGTGCGGTCTTCGCCGGTTTGGGTGCGATCGATTTTAGAAGAGCCTTGAAATTTTCCTTTACCGGACGGTTTGAATGCCACACGCGTTTTTTGCCTTTACCTTGCGCGATCTCGGGCATTGAGCGCCCGCTCGCCACTGACAAAGGCTTCTCCTCAAGAATATCGGGATCGTCGGGCCCACGCGCGGCGTCATCGCGCGCCTTGATCAGGAGCCACGGCTCCTTTCCCTCGCGTTCCCGGGAATGCATGCGCACGAGATGCCAC
>DATCJI010000050.1:0-7499 GCA_036562835.1 Xanthobacteraceae bacterium
TCGAGGTCCGTCTGAAATCCTTTGAACTTGGTCGCTTTTGCGTTCGGTCCATTGTCCTTGCCGTGCGCCGCATAATGGGCCGTGACCTGGCCTGATTTGAGATCGAGGAGATAGAATCGCTTCTTCGCCGACGGCTGTGAGATGTCAAAGACGGCAAGCACATCCTTCTTGGCGAAATCCCGCTGCCGCGAGATCGCAACGGCGCGCTGAACCGCCGCAATGGGCGCGCCGAGCGTACGCGCCTTGTGCAAAAGCGAATCAAGCTCGCTGGCCCATGCGGGACAGCCGCAAACCAGCGCAACCAATATTGTGACCAAGTACCGCATACGCTTCCGGTCTGGACCGAACGGCGCTACATCCACCTCAAATTTCGGGCTAATTTGGGGAACGAGCGACGATCCATGTCATCGCGCTTTGCAGCTGGCCGTCTGCTTGCCGCCTCAACCGCCGCCGTGCTGCTCATTGCGCGCGGCACGCTCGCCGCAGAGCCGTTTTCGGTCACGTCGCCGCCCTACAAGGACGGGGACATTTGGCCCTCGAAATTTGCCGGGTCCGACCCGAGCCGCACCAATCCACCCTGCCCGGGCGAGAATATTTCGCCGCCTTTGACGTGGTCCAACGCGCCCGCGGCAACCAAAAGCTTCGCCATCCTCATGTACGATCCGGACGGCGGCAACGGCCTCGGCGCGGTGCACTGGGTGGCGTACAACATTCCAGCCTCAAAGACCTCGCTCGCCGAAGGCGAAGCCAGCAAATCACCAAAGGACTGGACGGGGCGGAAAGAACAACGTGGGAAATGACCATTATTTCGGGCCATGCGGCCCCTCGGGCCATGCGCTCCACCATTACATCATCACGGTTATTGCCACCGATCTCGAGCCTGGAAAACTCAAGCCGGGATTGACGCGCGATGAGCTGATCGCAGAGCTGAAAGGACACGCGCTGGCGCCGGCCAGCATCGTCGGCCGCTACGCTCGGCCCACGCGTTAGCTATTTCAATCGCCGATCCGCACGAGCTGCTTGCCAAAATTCTTGCCGGTGAGCAGCCGCAAAAAAGCCTCCGGCATGCGCTCGATGCCATCGAGCACGTCCTCCTTGTAACGAAGGTGGCCGGCGCGGTTCCACTGAACAAGCCGCCTGAGCGCTTCGTCGCGGCGATGCCACCAGTCGAACACAATGAATCCATGTACGCTCGCGCGGGTGACTAGCAGCTGGCCCATGAAGCGCTCGCCGATATCCGGCTTGCCGAACTGTGAAGCGAGCGCCACGCGCCCGCAAATCACCACGCGTGCGGCGAGTGCGAGATTTTTCATGACGGCGTCGTGAATAGGACCGCCGGTATTGTCGAAGAAAACGTCGACACCCTGCGGGCAGGCTTCCTTCACGGCAGCGGTCAAATCTGACGACTTCCTGTAATTGATTCCGGCATCGAAGCCGATTTCGCGGCACCACTGCAGCTTGTCGTCGCTGCCTGCGATCGCCACCGCGCGGCAGCCGGCAAGCTTTGCAATCTGGCCGACGAGCTGGCCGACAGCTCCGGAAGCGGCAGAGACAACAACCGTATCGTCAGGCCTCGGGCGGCCGACGTCAAGCAGTCCGAAATAGGCGGTGAGTCCGGGCATGCCGAGCCACGAAAGGGAACTCTCGATGGGCGCAATGGCCGCATCGATCCTGTTGACGCCGGAAGCGCCAGGGAGGCCGGGAGTAAGCAGCGAGCATTCCTGCCACCCGAAGCTCATGCTCTCGGCGATGTCGCCCGTCTTCCATGCCGGATGCTTGCTGGCGACCACTACACCGACGCCGCCGCCCTGCATGACCTCGCCAAGTTCGACACCCTTTGCGTAGTTGGCGGCGCGGCTCATGCGCCCGCGCATGTACGGATCGACCGAAAGCCATTTCGCCTTCACGAGGATTTGCCCGGGACCGGCCTCAGGGACGGGCTGCAGGTCGAGTTTCCAGGTTCCCGCGCTGGGCATGCCTTCAGGATACGCGGCAAGCAACCAGCGCTGATTGATGGACCTCATCGGTCCATACCTTTCGCCGCAAGGTCGTCCAAATATTCCTGCCACAACGCGGGCTCGTCGCGGCCGAGGCTGAGCAAATAATCCCAGCTGTAAATGCCCGTCGAATGCAAGTCGTCGAAGACGAGACGCACCGCGTAATTTCCAATCGGATGCACTTCGAGGATGCAGACGTTCTTCTTGCCGGCAACGGTCTTGCGCTCATCCGGCGAATGACCCTGCACCTCGGCGCTCGGGCTTTTGACGCGCAGATACTCGGCAGGCAGGTCGAACCTTTCGCCGTTGTCGAAATGCACTGTCAGGACCTTGCGATCCTTGCGCAACCGCAATTCAGTCGGCCACGGCCTTGCTGATTCGGGCGGCATCAAGCTCCGGATCTGTTCAACAAGTCGCGAGCTTCGGCCTTCGAAGCCCGGAAGCCCGCTATGTTGCTAAACCTACGTTAATGATCGCAGCTGGAGGGGCAACTAGTATTCTGTCGGGGAGGATGCACACAAGGGGTTCAGGAATGCAGGCGTCCAGTTATGTGAATCAGGTACTGTCGGGGCTTTCTTCAGAAGATCTGTCGCTGCTGCTGCCGCTCGAGCCCGTGGAATTGCGCCAGGGTGAACCCGTCATGCGCGCTGGACGCGCGGTCGACCAGGTGTTGTTTCCGAGGACCGGCGTCATTTCGCTCATCGTCAGCATGGACGAGACCGCCGTCGAGGTCGGCATGATCGGCTCGGAGGGCATTCTCGGCAGTGCTGCGACCGGCGGAGCCGGGCTCGCCATGAACGACGCAACTGTGCAGATTGCAGGAATGGCGTATGGTGTGCCGCGCGTGCGTTTTGTCGAGGCGCTCGGCCGCAGCAAACGTTTGCGAGAAGAGGTTGCGCGCATCGATGCGGCCCTGCTCGCGCAAGCGCAACAGGCGGCCGCCTGCAACGCTTCTCATTCGGCGCAGGCGCGCGTATGCCGCTGGCTGCTCGAGCTGCGCGACCGCTGCGGCAGCGATGTCGTACCGCTTACGCAGGGCTTCCTCGCGCACATGGTCGGGGTGCAAAGAACGACCGTAACGCTGGTGGCGAGCAAGCTGCAGACAGCCGGTATAATCAGGTGCCGGCGCGGCAAAGTGCGTATCCTCGATGGTGAGAAGCTCGAAAATGCAGCATGCGCCTGCTACGGCCGCATGCGCGAGCTGAGGGAAAGCCTGCGCGAGTCCCTGTTCTCACACTCGGATTTGCGCGTACCGCCGCTGGTTATCGGGGCGGGCACCACGTCAGTTGCCGAACGGAAGATTTCCGCCAGCTAATTCTGCTCCGGCCCCGCCTCAGGCGTCTTTCAGTCGCGAAGTAAAACATGGCCGGGACAAGCCCGGCCATGGCGCGCAAGACAGGCGCAGGGTTCCTCCCTTTGCACAGGAGGATAAAGCTCTGCCTAGCCCGCGAATACCGCGCGTTCTTGCTCGCGCGCCTCGGCTTCGCTGGCCGGCTTGGCCGGAAGCTGCAGCACGGTCGCCTGCTGGCCCTCGCACAGGAACGTCAAAAGCAGCGTCTGGCCGTCAGGCAGTTCGAGCGCATCGTGGTGCATATGCGGCTGCTCTCGATTGATCTGACGGAAGATCGCCGTCTTGTAGGGCGTGTTCGTCGCGGCCCCGTACACGCGGATTTCGGAGTCGAAAGCAAGCTCGGTGCCGGGCAATACGCACACCGCCGTTGTCGGGTCGTTGGCGCCGGCGAAGCCGCGCGTGCCGGTGCCAAAGTTCGTCGTTCTCAACTTGTCGCCCACGCTCGCGGGGCGGGACTTAACATGCATTAAGCTGTAATCGCACATGGAAGGCTCCTTTGCTGTTGCGCTTCAGCACCTTCAACGCCGCGAGCCGAGCATGGGTTCATTCACGGCCCGGGCACCGGTGCCGAAAGTCGGATCGCATGCCGAACCCTCGGCGCGCGCATCACCCAAGTGACCGGGCCACGATGGTCACACACACCGGGTTACCGAGAAGCGGACTTACCGCTGGCAAGCGACTGAGCCTTTTCCAGATGCTTGCGCAACGTAGGCAGCGTCTCGTTGGCAAAATCCGCGGCCGGGTCGTTTTTCTTCTTGGCCTGTTTCTCGAACTCGCCAATGTCATTTTTATGGTCTTCCACCATCGCTTTCGCGAATTCCCGGTCGAAATTCTCTCCCGATAGTTTCGCCAGGCGGTCGTACACGGATTGTTGTTTTTTACTCGGCTCGCTCGGGGGGCTCACGCCCATGCTCTGCGCAACCGACATGGCTTTTTCGTTGTTGGCGCTGTGATCGCTGACCAGCATCTGGCCGAATGAGCGCACACCGTCGCTTTGACCTTTTTGCTGGGCGAGCTTGCCGACTGCAATCTCGGCGAGGTTGCCCTGCATAGCCTCGGTCATGAATTTCTGGCTCGCCTTGTCGACGGCGAGTGCGCCGCTTGTCGACGCGACGATCGCGGCAATAGCGGCTAGTGTCGGTATCCAAAATCTACGCATGCTTCTCTCCTGTTGTGCCACGCTGTTTGCACACAGGGAGTGAACCGCAGCACGCGAGCTAGGTTCCCTGATACCCTAGGAGCTGCGCCCGGCCTCGCGCATGATCGATGCGATCGCAGCAAGCTCCGGCCGGCTTCGTATCTTTTCCAGCCGGACCGGCAGAACCTGCCGCCAGTTTGGATACTGTTTCAGGGTTCCGGGCAGGTTGACCTGCTCCTTCACGCCGCACAAGTCTTCGAGGGACACAAACAGGAGGCGAGACGGAGCGCTGGCCAGGTATTTTGCCACGCCTGGGAAATTGAGTTCATTCGTGCCGCGGTCGGCGAGTTGCCGGCGCAAGGCGCTCAGCGCGCGTGTCCGCTCAGCCGCTGTTTCGCCCGCATCCATGTTGAGTGCGCGCTTCACCTCGAGATCGACGGACTCCCGCCATCCCGCAAAGGTCGGCGTGTCATGCGTGCCGAACGCGACGACCGCATTCTTTTTGTAGGTCTCGGGTGGCGCGAATTGCCCCTCGCCGGAGCGCTCGAACAGCATCACCTGATAAGACCAGATTCCCCAATCCTGCAGGGTGTGCCGGAAGTCGTCAGGGACCGTGCCGAGATCTTCACCAATGACGATGCAACGATGTTGCTCACTCATAAGTGCTGCAATCGCCAGAAGCGGCTCGAACGGGAGACGCACATAGGCTCCCTCTTGCGCGGATACCCCGTGCGGGATGAGGTAGAGCCGGCGCAACCCAAGTACGTGATCCAGCCGCACGGCACCTGCGTATTGCATGGAAGCCTGCAGCAGCGCCCGAAATGGATCGAACAGCTGCTGCTCGAGGGCGAGCGGGTTAAATCCGGCAAGTCCCCAGTTCTGCCCCGCGCTGTTGAGCGCATCCGGCGGCGCACCGATGGCGATGTCCGTCAAGACGGCATCCTGATCGCACCAGGCATCAAACCCGTCGCTGCGCACGCCGACGGCAATATCGAGGTAGAGCCCGAGGGGCATCCGGCGCTCGCCGGCTCGGGCGCGGCAGCGCGCCAGCTGCTCATGCGCGATCCACTGCACAAACTCGATGAAGGTAATTTCAGCTTCTTCGCTTCGGTAGAGCGCATCGAGCGCATCCCGTTGCGGACGACGCCATTCCTGCGGCCATTCCCACCAGGGAGCAGCAAAGCGACGGCGGAGAAATTCGAAGCAGGCAAACCGCGACAATGGAAACGAATGCTGCGCACGAAAGCGATCGAATGCGGCGCGCCGTTCGGCGGTCGCATAGTTGCGAAACGCGGCGTGCGCCCCCTTCAGCGCTCGCATCTTCGTTCTGGTCACGCCTTCGTAATCGATCACGTCGCCGGCGCGCAGCCTGGCGATCTCGGCTTCGACTCCTGCAGCGGCGCGCCCGGGAAATTCGGGGACGGCATCCACATCGATGTAGAGCGGATTGAGGAAGAGCCTGGTGTTCGGGAAGTAAGGACTTGTCTCCCCCTCAAAAAGCGCATGCAGCGGATTGAGGCCGACGCCCGCTGCGCCATGATCGGCCGCCATATCGATCAGGTCGACAAGATCTGAAAAGTCGCTGTGGCCCCAGTTTCGCTCGGAGCGGACAGCGTAGAGCTGCACTCCGAGCGCCCACATGCGCTTCTCTGAAGCGCCCTGGCAGGCCTGGTGCGGAGCGAGGATGAGCGCTGCTTCGTCCACCCGCTTGCCGAGAGCCTCGTCGGCGGCAACGCGCAGGCGATAGATGCCTTTGGGCAATTGGACGGAAAGGTTCAATTCGGCCCCGCGGGATTGTCCCTGGGCCATCATCTGTTGGTCAGCTAAAATTGCCCACGCGATCGTTGCGTCGTCGCTTACCTTGAGGCGGACGCGCACGCGGGCGTCTCCCCGCGCAATCACACTTGGCGGTAATATGCGCGCATGGGCCGGCGTTTCCCGGCCCAGGGCGCCGACCAGACGTCCAAGCACCTCTCCCGCAACGGTCCGAAGCTGGCCCGTGCCGTCGTGATATTGCGTTTCGATGCCGAAGCGTGCCGCACGCTCAAGCAGCTCTGCATCCATCGTTTGTTTCCAGGCCTTCGATTGGACTAAGCATGTCCGAGCGCGCGCATGCCTCTTTTCCGGACACGGACAAGGGAAAGGGAACCCGACGCCGCGCTGACAGGTTCCATAGGGCGGGTCGTTGTGCCTCCCCCCTGGAGTCGATCAGACGCGACCAGTATCCGCACATGACTGCGAATGTGAGCATTTCCTCGGTCGACCTCGGCGCACGCCGAATTTACATCGAGGATATCTATCCCCTTGTCGACGGCGGCCGTTTTCCCGTCAAGCGCACGGTAGGCGAGCCCGTTGAGGTGTGGGCCGATATCTTCCGGGACGGCCATGTGGTGCTGGCCGCCGCACTGTTGTGGCGGCCGGAGAGTGCCGGCACATGGTCGCGCGCACCCATGCGGCTCGTTGACAACGACCGCTGGAGCGGCAGCTTCATCCCGCCCGCACCCGGCCGGTTCGTCTACGCCATAGAGGCATGGACCGACGTATTTGCCACGTGGCGGCGCGATTTTCTGGCCAAGCGCAAGGCGGGGCTGCAAGTTGATTTGGAGCTGCAGGAAGGCCGCGCGCTGGTGGCCAGCCTGAAGCCGCGCGAAGCCGCAGTCGTGCGCCTTGTCCACGATGCCTTGAACGACGCGGATGCGGCGGAGGACGGCCCTCTCCTGTCTGACGATCTCGCGCTTGCAGCGGCCAGGATCGATCAATCGGATCTAACTCGCAGCCGGCATTGTCCTTTGCTGATCGACCGGCCGCTTGCCCGCGCCGGTGCCTGGTATGAGATTATGCCGCGCAGTCAATCGTCCATACCCGGCAAGCACGGCACATTTGAGGACTGCATCCGGCGCCTGCCCGACATTGCCGGAATGGGTTTCGATGTCCTTTATCTTCTCCCCATCCACCCGATCGGCAGGACGAACCGCAAGGGCCGCAATAATGCGGTCAAGGCAAAACCCAGAGA
>DATCJI010000518.1:0-8768 GCA_036562835.1 Xanthobacteraceae bacterium
CGGCTTCGAGAGCGTGCTCAACCGCGATTACGCGGTGGTCTTCGCCACCCTTTACATCATGTCGCTGGTCGGGCTCGTGGTGAACCTCCTGTCGGATCTCACCTACACCTGGGTTGATCCGCGCATCGATTTCGAGACGCGGGAGGTATGAGCTGGACGAGCGCACCGCCATCCAGGTTCCCGAGACGACGGCGCAGACGCCGATGGGGCTTGGCGTTCCGCCCGAGCGGCACCTGTTGGCGCTCTCGCCGCTCAATTGGCGGCGCTGGCTGAGCTTTAAAGCCAATCGGCGCGGCTACTGGGCCTTCTGGCTCTTCCTGGTGCTGTTCGTCATTTCGCTGTTTGCGGAATTCATCGCCAACGACAAGCCGCTCTACGTGAGCTACGACGGCAAGTCGTATTTTCCCGTGCTCGTGACCTATCCGGAAACCGCCTTCGGCGGAGAGTTCGAGACCGCGGCCGACTACCGCGATCCGTACCTGCAGAAGCTCATCGCCGAGAAGGGCGGCTACATGCTCTGGCCGCCGATCCGTTATTCCTACAACACCCACAATCTCGACCTGCCGACGCCGGCGCCCTCGAAACCGACCTGGATGTTGACCGAGCAGGAATGCAAGAGCGTGGTCGAGCGCAAGGGCGTGAGCGGCTGCCTCGACCTCGAGTACAACTGGCTCGGCACCGATGACCAGGGCCGCGACGTGGCGGCGCGTCTCATCTACGGCTTCCGCCTGTCCGTGTTGTTCGGGCTTGCGCTCACCATCGTCTCCTCGATCATCGGCGTTGCCGCCGGCGCGGTGCAGGGCTACTTCGGCGGCTGGACCGACCTTTTGTTCCAACGCTTCATCGAGATCTGGACCTCCATCCCTTCGCTCTACCTCTTGCTGATCATCTCCTCGGTTCTGGTGCCCGGGTTCTTCGTGCTGCTCGGCATTTTGCTGTTGTTCTCCTGGGTATCGCTGGTCGGTCTGGTGCGCGCCGAGTTCCTGCGCGGGCGCAACTTCGAATACATCCAGGCCGCGCGGGCGCTGGGCGTCTCGAACCGCACCATCATGTTCCGCCACCTCTTGCCCAACGCCATGGTCGCCACCATGACGTTCCTGCCGTTCATTCTCTCCTCCTCGGTGATGACGCTCACCGCGCTCGACTTTCTCGGCTTCGGCCTGCCGCCGGGCTCGCCCTCGCTCGGTGAGATGCTCTCGCAGGGCAAGGCCAACATTCAGGCGCCGTGGCTCGGCATCTCCGGCTTTACGACGGTCGCCACCATGCTCTCGCTCCTGATCTTCATCGGCGAAGCGGTGCGCGACGCCTTCGACCCGCGCAAGACGTTCAGGTGAGCGCAATGGAAGCGCCCTACGACAAGCTGCTCGAGGTCAAGGAGCTTTCCGTCGCATTTCGGCAAGGGCAGCACAAGATGCTGGCCGTCGATCGCATCTCCTTCGACATCAAGAGGGGCGAGACCGTCGCGCTGGTCGGCGAGTCGGGCTCCGGCAAATCGGTGACCGCGCTGTCGGTGCTCAAGCTCCTGCCTTATCCCGCCGCGAGCCATCCCTCGGGCTCGATCCGCTTCAAGGGCCAGGAGCTGCTGCACCTGCCGGAAGCGCAAATTCGCCACGTGCGCGGCAACGACATCACCATCATCTTCCAGGAGCCGATGACCTCGCTCAACCCGCTGCACACCATCGAAAAGCAGATCGGCGAAATCCTGCTGCTGCATCAGGGTCTCACCGGCGAGCCGGCGCACAAGCGCATCATCGAGCTGCTCGACCAGGTCGGCATTCCCGATCCGCAGATGCGGCTCAAGAGCTATCCCCATCAGCTCTCCGGCGGCCAGCGCCAGCGCGTGATGATCGCGATGGCGCTCGCCAACGAGCCGGATCTTCTCATTGCCGACGAGCCGACGACGGCCCTCGACGTCACAGTGCAGGCGCAGATTCTCAATCTGCTCAAGGAGCTGCAGCGGCGCCTCGGCATGACGATGTTGTTCATCACCCATGATCTCGGCATCGTGCGCAAGCTCGCCGATACGGTCTGCGTGATGAAGGAAGGCAAGATCGTTGAGCACGGGCCCGTCGAGCGCGTGTTCACCGCAGCTCAGCACCCCTATACCCGTGCGCTGCTTGCGGCCGAGCCCAAGCCCGATCCAGCGCCGGTCTGCGCTACCGCCCCGATCGTGATCGAGACCGAGGATCTCAAGGTCTGGTTCCCTATCAAGCGCGGCGTCATGCGGCGCGCGGTCGGCTACATCAAGGCGGTCGACGGGGTGAGCATCGCGGTGCGCCAAGGCGAGACGCTCGGCGTCGTCGGCGAATCCGGATCCGGCAAGACCACGCTCGGCTTGGCCATTCTGCGGCTCGTCTCGTCGGACGGGCCGATCGTGTTTTTCGGCAGCACCATCGCCGGGCTGACCTTCCGCAAGATGCGGCCCTTCCGCCGCCACATGCAGATCGTGTTCCAGGACCCCTACGGCTCGCTCTCGCCGCGCATGTCGATCTCCGACATCATCGAGGAAGGCTTGTGGGTGCATCATCCGAACATGAGCCGGGCCGAGCGCGAGCAGCGCGTGATCCGCGCGCTGCTCGACGTCGGGCTCGATCCCGACACGCGCTTTCGCTATCCGCACGAATTCTCCGGTGGCCAGCGCCAGCGCATCGCGGTCGCCCGCGCCATCGTGCTCGAGCCGACCTTTGTGGTGCTCGACGAGCCGACGAGCGCGCTCGACATGTTGATCCAGGCGCAGATTGTCGATCTTTTGCGCGCGCTGCAGAAGCGGCGCAATCTCACTTATATGTTCATCTCTCACGATCTGCGTGTGGTCGCGGCGCTCGCCGCCCGGCTCCTCGTCATGCGCCACGGCAAGGTGGTGGAGGAGGGGCCCGCGGCCGAGGTGTTTACCAATCCCAAGAGTTCCTACACGCGCGCCTTGCTCGCCGCCGCCTTCAAGCTCGAGACCGCGCCCGAAGGCGTGGTCGCGCAGTAATTGCATGAACGTGCCGCAAACGCGGTGCGCTCTCTCTCCCCATTTGGGGAGAGGTTGGGGTGAGGGGGGGGTTACATGGGGTACTTGATTTGCTGCGGTGCATGAGTCTGCTCCTGGCACTTCCGCGACATAGCAACAGCGTGGATCGACTTCCGCTTTCGGGGGAGGAACGGTCATGCAGCGGACATGACCGGGATGACCGAGTTTGGCCCACAGCGGACATCGAGGTGGCCGGCGGACCGGCACACAACGCGCGTTTCTGGTAAGGTCTTTGAAGAACGGGCAGGCGTGAGAGTTGAATGAGCTTCGAACTAGGGATGCTTGTAGCGAGCTGCGTGCTCTGTTTAATCCAAGTTATTATTTCCTCCCACGCAGCTAGTGTTCAGCGAGGTTATCGTTGGACGGCCAGCTCTCGTGACGCCGAAGTCTCTCCACTTACTGGGGTCGCAGGACGTTTGGAAAGGGCTCTTCAAAACTTCCTTGAGACGTTCCCGGTGTTTGTAGCTGCGGTCTTCCTTGTCCATGCGCTCGGCCGTCAGAGCGTCCTCAGCGAATGGGGAGCTGGTCTCTATTTTTCAGCCAGGCTGGTTTATCTTCCACTTTATGCAGCAGGCGTTCCCCTGCTCCGTTCGATCGTCTGGAACGTCGCGTTCGTTGGAATTGTCCTTCTTTTGCTCGCGTCAGTCTGGCCCGCGCAATAGTGCCCGCATGCCAACCGCCGTCACGGCGACGACGGCGACGTCCGGTCTTGGCACAAAGCGACGTTTCGCTGCGACTCATCGCCTTGGTCGCTATTGGAGGCATAGCGGACATGAATGGCCGCGTCGCCTCGGCCAAAAGTGTCGAGACTGACCCAACTGAGACATTGGCCGCAAGATTTGCTGTGATGCACAAGCGGCGTCGCCCCCGATTGTGATAGCCTCAGCTTGCCTGGAGTCTGGGTAAGAGGGGAAGGGCCATGAGGCGTCGGGACTTAATCACGCTGCTTGGCGGCGCGGCCGCATGGCCGCTCGCGGCGCACGCGCAGCAACCAACGATGCCGGTGATTGGCTTCATGTCCACCCTGTCACCGGAGAACATTTCGAGGCCCGTGGGCGGGTTTCATGGCGGTCTCAAGGAAGCGGGCTACATCGAGGGGCAGAATGTGGCCATCGAGTACCGGTGGGCTCAGGGCCACTATGATCGATTGCCTGAGCTAGCGGCTGATCTAGTGCGCAGAAAAGTCGCTGTAATTGTCGCGTCTGGAGGCGATCCGTCGCCACAGATTGCCAAGGCAGCTACTCAAACGATTCCTATCGTGTTCGGCATGTTTGGCGATCCGGTCAGGGAAGGCCTAGTGGACAGCCTCAGCCGGCCGGGCGGTAATGCTACCGGTGTCACCATATTTGGTCCGGCAGCGGTCACCAAGCGATTGCAGCTGCTGCATGACCTTGTGCCGAAGGCCGATGTCATCGCTTTTCTCATGAATCCAAACAATCCGAACGGTAATATCGAAATGGGAGCCGCACAGACGGCAGCGACCTCTCTCGGAAGACAAATCGTTGCTTTTAATGCCAGTACTGAAAGTGAGCTTGACGCGGCATTTGCACGTATAGTGCAGCAGCGAATCGGCACGCTTCTCGGTGCCTCCGATCCTTTTCTCTTTAATCGGCGCGATCAGATTGTCTCACTGGCAGCGCGCCATGGGATACCGGCGATCTACTACCTACGCGACTTCGCTCATGCGGGCGGTCTGATGGCATACGGCAACAGCCTTACGGATATGTACCGCCTAGTGGGCGTCTATGTGGGGCGGATTCTCAAGGGGGAGAAACCAACCGATTTGCCCGTGGTGCAGTCGACCAAATTTGAGTTTGTGATCAACCTGCAAACGGCCAAGGCGCTGGGCATCGAAGTGCCCAACTCGATCCAGTTGCTCGCCGACGAGGTGATCGAATAGACTGCCGTTTTGCTGCAGTGCATGAGTCCGGAAGTGGCACATCGCGTCAGACACCATAGGCGTGAACTTGCGTCCGCTTTCGGAGTAAAGCGGAAGTGGAAGCACGTGCAGGTTCGACTGCTTGGCCGCGATTGACTCTCAAGAGACATTTGGTCGATCCAAAGCGCCTCCCTACTAACCATCGGACCCAAACAGCCGGCCGTAGCCGGACACCCGATCGCGTACTCCCGTCAATCGCAACGCCTGCCACATCATGGCGGAGGCAGCGGAGATCACCGGCTTGCCGAGCTCTTGCTCAAGGGTATCGAGGATCGAGATGGTGGGCATGCCGAGTCCACTCAGAAAAACTGCCTGCGCGTCCCGTGTGTCGACGGCACGGCCGAGCTGACAAGCCCGCTCCGGTGTCTCATCGTAGATATTCGTGACATTTTTGAGCCGGCCGTGGCTGACAACTTCCAAACCATGCTCCTCTAAGAGCGCCTTGCCTTTGAGGGTGGTCTCCTCGCTGTAGGGTGTGCCGAGCGCAACACGCGTGGCGCCGAGCACCTTGAGGGCGTCAAGTACGCTGCCGAAAGCCGTCGCGACAGCTGTCCCACATTGATCTCGCAGACGTTGTACCAGTTGGGCCTCCGCTTGCCGGCCTAACGTGTAGCTGGTCGCCGTGTGGGCGAGCATGATGACGCCGGGTTTGACCATGGCGAGCAGCCCTGCGCTTTCGCCGATATGCTCGATCTGCGTGCGGTTGCGCACCTCCTGCCCGTCGAGCGTCCCGGTCGGCCCATACGCGACCATGCGCGAGAAATGCACCGACACGCTTTTCGGTGCCATCTCGATCATTTCCGGCTCGACCGTCGGATTTCCCGGTGGAACGAGGAAGCCGAGCCGGACGCTCCTTGCCATGATGACTATTCTCCACCGTTGCACGAGAGTAGCGTACCGCACCCCGTCCAGGGACAACAGCGATCGCTGTCACTGAGTGCCGTGACATCCCGCTCCGCCCATCTCGTGCTGCACCTTTTGATCTTGGCGCCACCGTGCAATCCTTGTGCTCGGCGGTTGCGGCACGTTCGTGTGGACCTATATAAACGACATGTCCGAACACAGAGTGACTTTGAAATGGGAGCGCGGCGGCGCCGAATTTTCTTATCAGAAATATCCGCGCGATCACACCTGGGCATTCGACGGCGGTCATACGATGACGGCGACGGCGGCCCCGGCTTATCTCGGTAATCCAGCCAATGTCGATCCCGAGGAGGCGTTCGTCGCTTCACTCTCAAGCTGTCACATGCTTACGTTTTTGGCGATTGCGTGTAAGCAGAAGTTCGTGCTCGATTCGTATGAGGACGAGGCGGTTGGTCATATGGAGAAAAATGCCGAAGGCAAAATGGCCATCACTCGTGTCGACCTTCACCCGAAGATTACGTGGGGTGGAGATCGAATACCCAGTGCAGAACAGCTCGACAAAATGCACCATGCCGCACACGAGAATTGTTTCATTGCCAACTCGGTCAAAACGGAGGTGACGGTAACGAATTTCCGGGACGCTTAAGGCGTGAGGTTTCGTAATAGGCATAGAAAAAAGCAGAAGAGCAATCAGCGCCGCAGCCCCGCTAATCCATTCCACCAGGAGATTGGTATGCAGAACCTAGTCGTTTGGCATGCCGAGAGAGGTTATTTGGTTGATTTCGACCCTTTTGGTATGCAGGAGACCACTTGGTCAATCGACATCGGGAAGGCCTGGGTATTCGGATCACTCAGGGATGCTAAGGCAGCCATGCGCTGGCTCTCGGGGCCGCTTCAGATACTGCCCCGGCGGACCGACCATAAATAAATCGCGCGCGATGTCCGCTTTGAGGGGTGAAGCGGACGCATCGCTGGTATGGAGAGGATGCGCGCTTCCGAGATGCCGAAGGATGTTGAGATCGCGGATGAGCCCGCGGACGTGGTGATCGTCGAGCGCGAGGTTCTCGGGCGCGGATTTCGTCCCTACGAGCGCGTGCAGGCGCGCCGCGCGGACGGAGATGTCGAAACGCGCGACCTGCTGCGCGCCGGAGCGGCGGTCGCCGTCTTGCCGATCGATCTCGATCGCGACGAGGTCGTCCTCATCCGGCAGTTTCGCCTGGCGGCGCAGCTCGCCAACGGCAAAGGCGACCTCGTCGAGATCGTCGCCGGCCACGTCGAAGCGAACGAAGCGCATCGCGAAACCGCGCGCCGCGAATGCCTCGAGGAAATCGGCGTCGCGCCGCGCCTGCTCATCGAGCTGTTCACCTATCTGACATCGCCCGGACTCACCGATGAGGAAGTCACCGTGTTTCTCGGCCTCGTTGATGCGTCGCGCGCGGGCGTACCCGCTGCCGCTGAGCGCGAGGCGAGCGCGCTCCTGCGCGTGCCCATCGACGCGGCGCTTTCGGCGCTCGCCGCCGGCACGGTGCGCAACGGCCCCCTCGTCGCTGCGCTGCAATGGCTCGCGCTCAACCGGACGCGCCTTCCCGACATCGCGCGCACGGGCGCGGTCCCGTAGCGCAATTTCAAGTTAGATGGATACTGTCGTCCCCGCGAAAGCGGGGACCCATGACCACCGCCTCCGGAATATGGGTCCCCAGCATAAGCGCGTTTACGCGCGTCTTCGACGCGCTAATGCGCGGGGACGACGGGGGCAGTGCGAGGCCGAGCCAATCAGCACAGACGGAACAGCCCTAATGCCCGCGATCCTGCTCGCCGTCACCGGCACTGATCCGCAGCCGTGGGAGGCGCGCTTGCGTACGCTGGCGCCCGAGCGCGACATCCGGCTGTGGCCGCACGGCCTCGGCGATGCCGCCGACATCGCCTATGCCTGCGCCTGGCACGCGCCGCGCGGGCTGTTCACACGGCTGCCGCGCCTCAACGCGATCTTCTCGCTCGGCGCCGGCGTCGATCACCTCCTCGCCGACCCCGATTTGCCGGACGTGCCCATCGTGCGCATTGTCGATCCCGATCTCACCACGCGCATGACCGAGTACGTCGTGCTGCACGTGTTGCTGCATCACCGGCGCTACCGGCTCTACGACGTGCAGCAGCGCGAGCGCGTCTGGCGCGAGCACGCGCAGCCCCCCGCGAGTGCGGTCGCGGTCGGCGTCATGGGGCTCGGCGTGCTCGGCACCGCTGCGGCCACGGCGCTCGCGCGGCTTGGCTTCCGCGTCGCCGGCTGGAGCCGGACGGCGAAGACGCTTGTCGGCGTCGAGTGCTTTCACGGCGAGGATGCGCTCGACGCCTTTCTCCGCCGCACCGAGATTCTCGTCTGCTTGCTGCCCGCGACGCCGGCGACGGGGGGAATTCTCGATCTTAAGCTCCTGCGCAAGCTCAAGCGCGACGGCGGCGGCGGCGCCTACCTGATCAACGCCGCGCGCGGCGCGCTGCAGATCGAGGCCGACATCCTCGCCGCGCTCGACGAAGGTACGCTCGCGGGCGCAACGCTCGACGTCTTTGCGCGCGAGCCGCTGCCGGCGGCGAGCCCGCTCTGGCGGCATCCCAAGGTCACCATCACACCCCACAATGCCGCCTTCTCCGACCCGCACGCGCTCGCCGCCAATGTGCTGCGCCAGATCGAGCGCTTCGAGGCAGGCCTGCCGCTCGAGCACGTCATCGACCGCGCGCGCGGGTATTAGCGCGCTCCGTGCGTACTCCCATTAAGGTGCGCCGATCCCTCTGTCGTCATTCCGGGCTCGCGCCTGCCCTGATGTGTTAGGGGCGGAGGCACAGCAATGCGCGGACCGTAGGGCTATTCTCCCTGCGCTCTGCTGAATTCATCCAGGGCTTCTTCATGCAAGACCCGAATTTGAGCCAAGTACCCTTGCGCTTCTTCAATGTAGTGCC
>DATCJI010000019.1:0-5036 GCA_036562835.1 Xanthobacteraceae bacterium
GAAGTACGCACCGTGCGTTCCGCCGTGGGCTGCTGCGACGTCTCGACCCTCGGCAAGATCGAGGTGCACGGCCCCGACGCGGCGGCCTTTCTCGACCGCTTGTACATCAACACGTTCTCCACATTGCCGGTCGGCCGCGCCCGCTACGGCGTGATGCTGCGCGAGGACGGCTTTGTGCTCGACGACGGCACCTGCACGCGCCTTGCGCCCGATCGCTTTTTCCTGACCACGACCACCGCGAACGCCGAGCGCGTCTATCAGCACATGCAGTTCTGTCACCAGGTGTTGTGGCCCGGGCTCGACGTGCAGCTCGTCTCGGCGACGGACCAGTGGGCGCAGTTCTCGGTCGCGGGGCCGCGCTCGCGGAATGTGCTGGCGAAGGTCGTCGCCCCGTTCGATCTGGGCAACGCCGCGTTTCCACACATGGCGGCGTGCGAGCTCAGGGTTTCCGGCGATATTCCGGCCCGCCTGTTTCGGCTCTCGTTTTCCGGCGAGCTTGCCTACGAGATCGCGGTGCCGGCGCGTTACGGCGAGGCGCTTGCGCATCTTCTGATGCAGAGCGGTGAGGCATTCGGCATTGCCCCCTATGGGACCGAAGCGCTCGGCGCGATGCGTATCGAAAAGGGCCACGTGGGTGGCCAGGAGATCGACGGCCGCACCAGCGCGCGCGACCTCGGCTTTGGCCGCATGATGTCGAGCAAGAAAGATTACATCGGCCGCGTGATGGCCGGCCGCCTGGCTTTGCTGCAGGAGGACCGCCGCGTGCTCGTCGGCTTCAAACCGGTGAACGCGCAGGAGCGCATCTCCGCGGGCGCGCATCTCGTGCCCTGCGGCGTGCCCGTTTTGGCCGCGCACGACCAGGGTGTGATTACGTCAGCGGCTTTCTCCCCTTCGGTGCGGCACTGGATTGGTCTCGGCTTGCTGGCGCGTGGACGCGAGCGCATGGGCGAGCGCGTCGTTGCGGCTGATCCGGTGCGCGACCGCTTCGTCGATGTCGAGGTATGCGCCCCCTGCTTCATCGATCCCGAGGGAGCGCGCGTTCATGCCTGAGCTCGCTGCACGCTCCGGACTGGAGCATCTCGTCCTGGCCGGCCATGCGGGTATGCCCACTGACAATCCGGGTGTGACCGTCACGCTCGTGCAGGACCGCGCGCTCGCGATGATCATCGCGCGCAAAGGCCGCGCCGCCGAGCTCCGCGATCTTCCGACGGGACCTCGTATCTGCATGGTAGGTGGAATCTCGTTCGTGTGGGCCGGCCCGGGCCGCTGGCTCGCGATGGCGCAGTGCATATCCGCAGCAGCGTTTCTGAAACAAATGCGCGAGCAGTTCGCAGAGCTAGCGTCTGTTATCGATCAGTCAGACGCGCGCATTCTCGTGCGCCTCGCAGGTCCGAATGCGCGCGATGTGCTCGCCAAAGGCGTGCTCATCGATCTGCATCCGCGCGCATTTGCCGTGGGCGATGCGGCGCTCACCAGCATCGGGCACGTGCGTGCGCATTTCTGGCAAACGGAGGTGACACCCGCCTATGAGATCGCGGTCATGCGCAGCTACGCTGCCGCCTTCTGGCACTGGCTGATGCACTCCGCCGCCGCCTACGGCGTGCTGATAGAGTAGCTCCGATCCCAATCCGTCATCCTGAGGTGCTCGGCGCAACGCGCCGAGCCTCGAAGGAGAATGGGGGCCGTATCCTTCGAGGCTCGCTCGCTACGCTCGCTCGCGCCCCAGGATGACGGCGCTAGATTAGAGCTACTTTTCTGTGCAATGCGCCGGCTACTCCAGGTCGATGGCCTGGTAGCGGCCATTCTCGTTGAGCTGCGAGCCCCATACCCTGTGCGACCCCTGATGCTCGGTCGGACCGAAGCTGATGCGCGCGCCCAGGCCCATGTCGAAGTCGCGCACGCTTTCCAACGCGTCGACCAGATTCTCCGTGTCGAGCTGCCGCCCGGCGCGTTGCAAGCCTTCCAGCAGCACGCCACCCACGACGTAGCCTTCGAGCGATACGTAATCCGGCGCCACGCCGGGGAAATATTTCGCAAGCCCGGCTTTGTACCTGAGCACCGCGGACGCGTAGCTCTCGACCGCCGGCACCACCTGCGTGACGATGACACCGTTCGCATAGCGCGGCCCGAGCAGCATCAGCTCGTCCGCAAGCGCGGTGCTGCCCACGAAGGACACATTGGTGTAGATCATCGCCGGGTACAGATCGCGCGTCTTTTCTATGAACTTCGCGGCGGCCCGATAGGTTGCGACCATCACCACGGCCTTGATCGGTTTCTTCAGCGCATGCAGGCGCGCGATCGCATCGTCCACATCCACAGTGTTGCGCTTGTAGTCGAGGCGCAGCACGGCCTGTGCGTCGCCTCCGCGCAGCGCGCGAATGGCCTTGGTCACCCCGGCGAAGCCCGAATCGCCATAGGCGTCCTGCTGGGCGAACACGGCGATCTGCTCCGGCCGCAGCCCGCGCAGCTTCACGAGGTAGTGCACCGCCGCTGCGGTTTCCTCGGCGTAGCTCGCCCGGTAATTGAACACATACCGGTCAGGAGGATCGCGCCTGAGCAGGCCGGCCCCGGTGAACGCGCCGAAAAACAACGCCTTGCGCTCCAGCGCGTAGGGCAGTGCCACCTGCGCGGTGGGCGTTCCCACATTGCCGACGAAAGCGAAAACCTGCTGTTTGTCGTAAAGCTCTTGCATCGTCTGTGCGGTGCGCGCCGGCTCGTAGCCGTCGTCCGCGGCGATGAGCTTGACCTGCCGGCCATGCACGCCGCCGGCTTCGTTCATCAGATTGAACGCGGTTTCCATGCCGAGCTTCATCTGGGCGCCGAGCTCCTTGGCCGGCCGGTGAATGGCGCGGAGATGCCGAGTCGAACCTCGTTGTCGCTCACGCCATGGACGCTCGCGACCCGCTCGCTTGTGCCGCGAAGTGCTGCCACAGCCACGTGCGCGACCGGCCGCGGCTCCGCCGATGCGGACGCGCTTGGCCGTTCGGCAATTTTTGCGATCTCGGCCGCAGGTTTGGGCAGGACGGCCGCCGGCAGCGTGTCGGTGTTAAGTGCAGCCGTGTTGTCGGGTTGCGAAGAAAGTTTCACGCCGACCAACAGTGCCACCCCCGCTCCCAACAGTGCGGCGACGACGAGCGCGCCCCCCGCAGCGACCCACTTGACCCTCTGTGGCGCAGCTGGTGGTTGCTTCAAAAATTGCGGATCTAGGAAGCGCGGAATGGGCGAGCGTTCGGCGCCTTCGTTTCTGGCTAGCGGCGCTTGCGCGCGCACGCCGCTCTGTGGTTCTCTGGTCGAGGTCGCATCGCGCACCCGTGCGTGCGCCTGATTGTCCACGGGGTCCCGCTTGGGAACGGGCTGCTCGGTGCGTTGCGGCGCCGGGTCCTCCACGAGACGCGGACTTTCGCGCACCCATTTCGGAGCATACGGATCGTTCTTGTTGTTGGCCCTCTCGTTGCTGTTACTCATACACGTCCCCCCATACTCACGCTACACACTGTTTTCGATTGTTTTTGCTTGTGCTCGGGCCCGCCGCCGCCCCAGCATGCGCGCTGCGCCGCGCGCTTATTCGGCGGCCTGCAGGGCAGCGGGTTCAGGCAAGCCGCCCGCGCTCATGCCGCGAGCCCTGTTCATCACTTGCGAAACGATCGCCTCATTGCGCAGTTTTTTCGAGGGCTCGTACCAGGGCTTCTTCTCGGCGCCGCCCTCCTCGAGCGACTGCAGCAGCAACTTTCCGATCTCGTCGCCCTCGAGTGGGACGAGATTGTTGCCCGATTCGCAACGGTAAAGCTGCGGGCAGAAGTAGAGGACATGGATGCGCGGATTGAATCCGTCGAGCACGAGAAAGTGCTGTGCACCCCGGAAGAGATCGTACTTCGTTACGATCTTTTTCTCGGTTGTGGTCAAGGCGAGACGGAGCTTGTCAGGCGATCCGACGATGGTGCCTTGCTCGAGCAGGATGACCCAATCCTTCGATGCGATGTTATCTGCATGGATTGGAACGTAATGCGCGGGCACCTCTTCGCGCAGCCTGGATGGCGTAAGCCAGCGCCATTGTTTGCTCGATAGATCCCCGATGCGGAACTTCATGACTGGTGCCCCCTGTGGTCATTGCGCGACAGGAGAGCAGCAAACGCGTCTCGGAGTATGACCGCGCGGTAAAAAACCTGGAGCGTTGCAAAATTAGCACAAAAAGTTCCCTGCGGTCGTTTAGCCTGTGCCTTTGTTGCGGAAAAAGGGCGCGGGACAGCGCTATTCCAACGCCGTCATCCTGAGGCGCGAAGCGAGCGTAGCGAGCGAGCCTCGAAGGATGCTGCCCGAATGTGGCGGTCTGTCCTTCGAGGCTCGGAGCTTTGTGCCGAGCATCTCAGGATGACGGTCACAGGTCAGCGGCTGTAAGATCGAGCAATGACTGAGAAGCCGGGCGCATTTGTTTACATGCTCAAATGTGCTGACGGCTCGTACTACATCGGGTGCGCGATCGGAGAGGATCTGACAAAACGGATTGCCGAGCATCAGGCAGGCACTTATCCAGGCTATACGTCTACTCGCCGTCCGGTCCATTTGGTCTGGTCGGAATATTTCCCGCAGATTACCGACGCGATTGCGGTCGAGCGCAAGCTCAAAGGCTGGTCGCGGGCCAAGAAGGAAGCGCTCATAGGCGGCAATTGGAACACCATTCGCGAAGCAAACGACGGGCAGGACAACCTGATCCTGATAAACTGACCGTCAAACGATCGGCGCAGAAAAAAACGAGAAAGTGAACCGTCGCACTCAGGGCCGTATCCTTCGAGGCTCGCTCGCTGCGCTCGCTCGCACCTCAGGATGACGGACTGAAATGGGCGTTTGTGATGCAGTACTCCGTAAGGAGGCCGCGTCGGTCAGTGCAGGCGCCGGGAGCGGCCCAGCCGCGGCGCAAATGCCAGGACGCGATCCTTCGTGTTGCGCGCGCGGGTCTGCTCCAATGCTTCGCGGATTGCTTTCTCCAGCGCCCCCAACTGGAACGGCTTGCGCAGGATCCGGAACTGCGACGCGGCTGT
>DATCJI010000024.1:0-5644 GCA_036562835.1 Xanthobacteraceae bacterium
ATCTGCGCGGCGCGCAGGCGCTGTTCGATCGCATCTTCCCGATCTGCAAGCTCATGGGCGACACCGGATATATCCGCGTGGTGCATACCGCGCTCGATCTGATGGGGCGCTCCGCCACGGCGTCCGCTGCGCATGCTCGATGCCGAGCACCGCGCGCAGCTCGTGCGCATTCTCCAGGATCTCGGCGTGCTGGGGCAGGGCGCGGCTGCGCAGGCCGCGGAATAGCGGAAATGTCATTCCGGGGCGCGGCGCAGCAAATCGAAGCGAGAGGCCAGCGCGGCAGAATTCGGAGTGCGCGCGCCGGCCACTCGCCCTGAATTGGCTCGTCGGCGCGCGCGTCGGAATGACGGCTTTTTGTAACTCGATAGAAACAGCCTGAAGGAGGGAACGCAATGAAAAAGAACCGCAGGGATTTTCTGAAACTTTCCGGCAGCGCGCTTGCCGCCAGCTCGCTGGTCAGCGCGCCCGCTGTCGCACAGACGGGGCCAGTGCGCATTGGCGTTCTCGCGGCGCGCTCGGGCGTGCTCGCGAGCATCGGCGAATGCGCCCTGATCACGGTTCAATGGTGGGCCGACCGCGTCAATGCCAGCGGCGGCATTCTGGGCCGCAAGCTCGAGCTCGTCGTCGAGGAGGAAGGCAACGCGAAAGACACCTCGGAACGGTTCCGCAAGCTCGCGTTGCGCGACAACGTCGAAATGATCACCGGTATCATTTCCACGGGCAACGGGCTCTCCGTCGGTCCCATCTCCGAAGAGCTCAAGATGATCTGGATGTCGTGGGACGGGACGACGCAGAAGGACGTCACCGAGACCATCCCGAATCCGAAATACGCCTTCCGCAGCACGGATAACGAGGTCGAGGGGCTGATGGCCTCGCTGCTGACGGTCAAGCACTACAAGGGCAAGATTAAAACCGTCGCCAATCTTGGCACCGACTACTCGTATGGCCGAAACATGTGGGACACGTTCACGGCCATGATGAAGAAGTACGACATGAACGTCACGCCCGTCGCGGACCTTTGGGTCAAGGTGGGGTCGACCGATGTGGCGTCGTTCGTTGCCACGCTGCAGCAGGCGAAGCCCGATCTGATCATGTCCTCGCTCCTGTTCACGGATGCTTTCATCTTCATGAAGCAGGCGCACGCCGCAGGGCTGACACAGAACTCGAAGCTGGTGATGCCGGCTGCCGGCTTCCAGGTGAACGAGCTGAAAAAGGAGTTCACGCCGGAAGGCATGATCCTTGGGCACAACTCCATGTATTTCGATCCGCCCAATCCGCCGCCGTTGCTCAAGGAATTCGTGAAATTCTATCACGACAAGACAAAGCTGTTTCCGCATTTCGAGGCGGAGCGCGCCTACTCGGCGGCCGAGTCCTGGAAGCAGGGCGTCGAGAAGGCGGCGAAGGAGAACGGCGGCAAATGGCCGAGCAAGGAGGCGATTGCCAAGGCCCTGGAAGGGATCAGCATCGATTCGCTCGGCGGCTATTTCGCCTGGCGGCCCGACCACATCCCGGACTGCAACTACTACATGGGATTCACTACGCACAAGAACCCGTACGACATCGTCACCATCGACCCGGTGATCACGCTCGACACGCGCGAATATCAGAAGCCGAGCGGCGCCGACTTCTACAAGTGGATCGAGGAAAAACAGTTCAAGATGCTTTAAGCGACATCCTCGGATGTCATGCCCCGCGAAGGCGGGGCATCCAGTATTCAGTGGACGTGCGATGTCGTGTACACGCGCCAAAACTACACGGTCGGTGGCTACTGGATCGCCCGCCTACTACGCGGGCGACGACAACGGAGGGTGTCGCCGCCGGAAGCGGCGGTCTTGATCTCCAGCATAAATATCCTGGTCAGCGGCGTGTTCAACGCCGCTGTGCTTTTTCTGGTCTCCGCCGGTCTGCAGATCGTCTTCGGCGTGCAGAAGATCGTCAATCTCGCCTGCGGTTCGTTCTATGCGATCGGCGCATATTTCGGCATTAGCGCGCTCGCCTGGGCGCTGCGCCTAGATTTGCCGATTGCGCTGTTCATCCCAGTCCTGATCGGCAGCGGGCTCGTTCTGGCGGTCGTGCTCGGGCCTCCGGTCGAGCGGCTGCTGCGCTTCATTTACCACCGGGACGAGCACTTCCAGCTGCTGCTGACCTTCGCGCTCGTGCTCATTTTCGAGGACATCATCCGCATCTTCTGGGGCGCTTCTCCCTTGCAGATCAACAACGTGTATCTGGCCTTCGGCGACCTGCGGCTCGCGCCAGACCTCACAATTCCCAACTACAATCTCATGGTCATGGTCGTAGCGCTGGCCATTGCCTTCGGCTTCGGCTGGTTTCTGCAAAAAACGCGGTTCGGCAAGATGGTGCGCGCGACTGCCGAGAACGCCTCAATGTGCGAGGCGCTCTGCATCGACCTGCGCAAAGTCTACGTCGTGGTGTTCACCTTGGGCGTAGCGCTCGGCACCGTCGGGGGCGCGCTGGTCATTCCCGCGACTGCAGCCTCGCTCGACATGGGCGTCGAGCTGATCGTCGACGCATTCGCCGTAGTGATCATCGGCGGCCTCGGCAGCATGCCGGGCGCACTTTTGGGCGCGCTTGTCGTCGGCCTCACGCGGGCCGCCGCGATATGGCTATATCCCGAGTTCGAAATGCTTGCGATCTACGTCATCGTCATTGCGGTGCTCATCCTGCGGCCGCGCGGCCTGCTCGGCAAAGCTGCAGCATGAGCGTCGCGAGTCTCGAGCGGCCGATCACCGCAGCGGTCCGGCAGCGCTCGCCATGGGCCTACGCGGTGCCCGTGCTTGGCTTCTCGTTCATTGCCTCATTCCCGTTAATTGCCGGGCCGCATTACGCGATCCTCATGTTCTCGGCGATGGGCTTCGCCATCTGCCTGCTCGGCCTGAATCTGTTGTTTGGGTACACCGGGCTCCTGAGCTTCGGACATGCGATGTTCGTGGCCATCGGCGCCTACACGGCGGCCTATCTCACCGCCGCCCGAATCCTGCACCTCGAAGTCATTCTTCTCACCGCGGCGGCCGTCGCGGTTGCCGCCGCGGTGCCGGTCGGCCTGCTCTGCATCCGCTACGTGCGCATCTATTTCAGCATGCTCACGCTTGCCTTCAGCATGCTGCTCTATTCCTTTCTCTACAAATTCTATCCCATCACGGGCGGCGACGAGGGCCTGCGCATCAAGATGCCTGCCTCGCTGCTGTTCGATGTGTCGCGGCTGGACACGGTCGGCATCCTGACCGGGCCCTTCTACTATTACGTGCTCGCCATGCTGATCGCGCTCACGTATCTTATGTGGCGCATCACCGCTTCCCCGTTCGGGCTCGGGCTGCGCGCCATCCGCGATAATCAGCAAAAAGCGGAATACCTCGGCGTCAGAATCCAGCGCAATCGGCTCATCGTGTTTGTCATCGCCGGGGTCTATGGCGCGCTCGGCGGCGTCATTGTTTCCATTCCGGTCGGGCTTGCCGACCCGAGCCTGGCCTACTGGCTGCAATCGGGAAACCTGGTCTTCATGCTGCTTCTTGGCGGCTATACGAATTTCTTCGGTCCAATCCTGGGCTCGGTCGTGTTCACGTTCTTTCAGGACCAGTTGATGTCGTACACCGAATACTGGCGTTTGACCTTTGGCATTGTGCTCGCGGTGATTGTTATATTTTTCCCGAACGGGCTGATGGGCGTCCTCGATCCGCGCTGGCGGTGGTCCACGTGAGCATCCTGCAGGCCAGCGAGCTGAAAAAGTTCTATGGCGCGTTCTGCGCGCTCGATGGCGTGAGCCTGAGCATTGGCCAGGGCGAGCACGTGTCCATCATCGGCCCGAACGGCGCCGGCAAAACGACGCTGGTCAATGTGCTCACCGGGCTGCTTGCGCCGAGCGCCGGATCGGTGACCTTCCGCGGACGCGACATCGCCCGCCTCGATCCGGTGCATCTTTCGCGGCTGGGCATGGCGCGCTCCTTCCAGCTGGTGAACATCTTTCCGCAACTGAGCGTGCGCGACACCATTGCGCTGGCGGCGATCTCGACGCTCGGCCTGGGTGGTCGCCTTTTTTCGTCCTTGCAGAAAAACAACACGGTCTGGGATATTGTCGAGCGCGTCTCGGCTTTGTTCGGGCTCTCGAGCAAGCTCGAGCAGCCGGCGAAAAGCCTCTCGCAAGGCGACAAGAAGCTGCTCGACGTAGCGAGCGCGTTCGCGCTCAGGCCCGAGATCATTCTGCTGGACGAGCCGACGAGCGGCGTGAGCACGGCTGATAAATCCAACATCATGCAGGTGCTGGTGCGTGCAGCGAAGGAGACCGGCATCAAGGCAATCATTCAAGTCGAGCACGACATGGACATCGTGTTCGGCTATTCGAGCCGGATCATCGCCGTGCACGAGGGAAAAATTCTCGCCGACGGCAGCCCGGAAGCGATCCGCGCGCGCGCAGACGTCATGGCCGCCGTGGTGGGAAAGTTGTGACACCGTGCTGAAGGTGACCGGACTGGAGGTCGAGATTCAGAACAGCGAGATCCTGCGCGGCGTCAGCTTCGATGTCGGCGCGGGCGAGCTCGTTTGCCTCGTGGGGCGCAACGGCGCCGGCAAGACCACGACCCTGCGCACCATCATGGGCTATTTGCGGCAGCGCGCCGGAACGATCAGGCTCGCGGGCGTTGATCTCGCCGGCAAGTCGACGCTCGAGCGCGCGCGCATGGGGCTCGGCTATTCGCCCGAGGACAGCGAGGTCCTAGGCGAGCTCACGGTTGCGGAGAATGTGGCGTTGCCGACCTGGACACGGCAGACAGAGAAGAGCGCAGGCGAGCGCATTGAGCTTGCCTATCGGGTGTTTCCCGGCCTGCGCCGGTATGCGGAACGCGCTGGGACTCACCTCTCAGGCGGGGAGCGCAAGATGCTGTCGATTGCGCGCGCGCTCGCACTCGACGCGGAGGTGATGCTCCTTGACGAGCCCTTCGAGGGCTTGTCGCCGACCGTCATCCCGGCCATTCGCGATTCGGTACACCAGATCGTGCAGCTCGGACGCGCGGTGCTGGTTGCTGAGTCCGAGCTGCAGCACGTGCCGGATTACGCGAGCCGCATTTATGTGATCGAGCGCGGCGAGATCGTGTTTTCCGGCAACCCCGTCGACGCAAGATGTAACCCCGCGGTGCGGCGCATCGCGGCGGTGGAGGCGGTGTAGCGCGCTGGCAATTGCGCTTCTCTGGCGGCTTTGTCAGTTCGAAACACATCCATGCGTGTCGTGAAACAAAACTGCGAGTTGACGAAAGTGGCGTTTTCAAGATCAATTCTCGATCGTGAATCAGAATTAAAATAGTTACACAACGTGAATGAAATTTAGGAGTATCTGGCATGCAATTACTTCGTTCTGATATGCCAGTCGAAATATCAAGGCATTAGCGCCGATGCGCATGTTTTGTGCTGCGCAAGTTCCTGATGCAAAATTAACTCGCGACGAAGTGATTTGAAGGAAACGATGCGATGACATACCCCTCCAAATGTTTCGATCATCCACAAAGGAGTGTTTTATGAACAATCCGAACCAGCAGAATCCCGGCCAGCAGCAGCAGGGCGGCCAGGGCAAGCCCGGCCAGCAGCAGGGCGGCGGCTCACGGCCCGGCCAGCAGCAGCAACAGCCCGGCCAGGGCGG
>DATCJI010000048.1:0-2663 GCA_036562835.1 Xanthobacteraceae bacterium
GCCGCCGTGCAGGAGATCCTGCCAGTATAGGCACGCGACCACAGCCGGTACGGCAGCTATGCGTCCGTAGGTGAGAAGGTTCGACACTGCGAGCGGCCGGACCCCCAGTTCTCGCGGCGAGGTGATCGTATTCATGGCAGGAAAGAATACCCTTCCCAGAGGACAGAGGACAGAGGACAGATGACAGATCCAGGAAGAGCGCTCAACTTTCCGTCATCTGTCCTCTGTCATCCGTCATCTGTCCACTGATTCATGGAAAAAGTCGTAGATCTTGCGCGCGGTTTCCGCGCTGATGCCGGGAACTTCGGTGAGATCGCTGACCGCCGCGCGCTCGATCGCCTTCAGGGTCCCGAAATGATGCAGCAGCGCCCGCTTGCGGCTGGGGCCAATGCCCGGAATCTCCTGCAGGCCCGCTTCCCGGATGTCGCGCCGCCGCCGCACGCGATGCGACCCGACTGCAAACCTGTGCGCTTCATCACGCAGCCGCTGCACGAAATAGAGTACCGGATCCCGCGGCTTGAGCTTGAACGACTCGCGCTCCGGCATGAAGAAGGTCTCCATGCCAGCATCCCGATCCGCCCCCTTGGCGATGGCGAGAAGCGGAATATCGTCGATGCCGAGCGCGCCCAATACTTCTCGCGCGGCGCCGAGCTGACCCCTGCCGCCGTCGATGATTACGAGATCGGGCCAGGGCCGGTCGGCTGTTGCGTGCGGGTCAGCTGCATCGAGCCCCATCAAGGCCGCGGCCGCTTCCGCGAATCCGGCTGCCGGCGCGGGCGCCTCCCGCGGCGCCTCCTTCAACAGGCGGCGGAAGCGCCGCTTCAGCACTTCGTGCAGCATTCCGAAGTCATCCCCCGGCGCGAGCTCGGATGAGCGGATATTGAACTTGCGATACTGGTTCTTCTGGAAACCTTCCGGACCGGCCACGATCATGGCGCCGACCGCATTGGTGCCCTGAACGTGGCTGTTGTCGAAAACCTCAATGCGCAACGGCGCCGCTGCAAGTTGCAGCCGCTCGCGCAAGGCTTCGAGCAGCTGGCGCTGTGAGGCAGTCTCCGCAAGCTTGCGCCCCAGCGCTTCCCGCGCATTCGCGAGCGCATGCTCCACGAGCTCCCGCTTCTCGCCGCGCTGGGGCACGATCAGCTCGATCTTGTGCTCGGTCTTCATGCTCAGGGCTTCGGCCAGAAGCTCGGGCTCCTCGATCTCGTCGGAAAGGAAAATGCAGCGCGGGCACGGCTTGTCCTCATAGAACTGCGCAAGAAAGGCGCCGAGCACTTCGCCTGCGCCGAGAGAGCGATCCGCTTTGGGAAAATACGCGCGATTGCCCCAGTTCTGGCCGGCACGGAAGAAGAAGACTTCGACGCAGCTGAACCCGCCCGCCTGATGCACGGCGAACACGTCGGCATCCTCCACGCCGCGCGGATTGATCCCCTGGTGGGATTGCACGGCCGAGAGCGCGGCAAGGCGGTCGCGGTAGATGCCGGCACGCTCGAACTCGAGTGTGGCCGAGGCTTTTTCCATCTCGGCCGCCAGCTGGTCCTTCACGGCCTGGCTTTTTCCCGACAGGAAGGCATTCGCCTCGCGCACGAGCTCGCCGTACTCGGCAAAATCGATCTCGCGCGTACATGGCCCGGAGCACCGCTTGATCTGATAGAGGAGGCACGGGCGGGTGCGGCTCTCGAAAAAACCGTCCGAGCACGAACGCAGCAGGAAGGCGCGTTGCAGCGCCGTGATGGTGCGGTTGACCGCCCAGACCGAGGCGAACGGGCCGTAGTAGTTTCCCTTGCGCGTGCGCGCGCCGCGGTGCTTGAGAATCTGCGGCGCCCAGTGGTCGCCGGTAATCAGGATGTACGGGAACGACTTGTCGTCGCGCAGCAGCACGTTGAAGCGCGGGCGCAGGCGTTTGATGAGATTGGCCTCGAGAAGGAGCGCTTCCGTCTCGGTCGCGGTGGACACGAATTCGAGCGACGCGGTCGCGGCGATCATGCGCTCGATGCGCGGCTCGTAGCCGGTCGGACGCGTATAGGCGAGCACGCGCTTGCGAATGTTCTTTGCTTTGCCGACGTAAAGCACCTCTCCATTGGCATCGATCATGCGGTAGACGCCGGGAGAGTTGGGCGCGACTTTCGCGAAGCGATCGACGGCCGCGCGGCCGAGCGCGAGCGAGCCTTCGCCGCGCGCCGGTTCGGCCGCGCTGTCCTGTTCGGGCAGGGAGGGATCTTCTTCTTCCTCGAGCAGCTCCGTGCTCGGATCGATGTCCTTCCTCGGCTGATTCATGGCGGAGTAACTATCGGGCGAGCCGCTCACTGTCATTCCGATCGGGCCGTAGGATGGGCAAAGGCGCAACATCGATGATTCCGGAGGCATGCGCGGTGGCGTGCGCGCCGTGCCCACGCGGAAAGACCGAGCGGCGTGCGCACGGCGTGCAGTCAGGCTTGCGCAGACCGCGTAAACCTGTGTGCACGCCTTTGCGCACCCTACGCCGCCTGGATGGCCAGCCCTCTTAAGTATTCATTGACCATACACGCCGCAATAAACCAAGTATTTACGCTACCGCGAAGTATTAACCTGATTTTTCAACGCGCCGTGCGGCCCGCGTCGCTTGCTTTTTTACTGTGGTGCGGCCGCACTAGACGCAAAGGATTTTAGCAATACTGTAAACC
>DATCJI010000061.1:0-5776 GCA_036562835.1 Xanthobacteraceae bacterium
GCGAGGATTTCCGCCGCAATATCGAACGCGATATCGCCCGCTTCGGCGCAATCGTAACAGCGGCAAATCTGAAATTTGAGGAGTGAGGGCAAGCCACGCAGGCGAGCGAGCCCGCCGCTCGATTAATCTGGATCAATAACCCAGATCAACACTGCTCTGGACCAAAGTGGCATTGATGGGATGGCGTTTGCGCATAACTAAATACCTTTCGCACGCCTGCGCGGCTCATATTGAGAGCCAACAAGATATCGAACAACCAAGCGAATGCATCGTTTCCAATTAGCCAAACACATCCAGGAGGAACCCCGATATGTCACGAAAACAAGATACCCAACCGCTGGGCGTGTCCCGGCGCACGTTGTTGCGGGCCGGAGCCGGACTTGCCGGCGCCACCGTGCTGCCGCCGGGGGTCACGGTGCCCGCTTTCGCCGTCGGCGTTTCCGATAAGCCAGCGATCGGCACCTGGCCGGCCGGCTCCGAGGGCGATACGGTCAATGTCGGTGCTGCGTGCCACGCACCGGCACCTACGCGGTGCAGGGCGAAGACGAGCTCAAAGGGTGGCAGCTCGCGGTCGAGCACATCAACAATGGCGACCCTTTGCTTCAGAAGATTGCGCCCAAAGTCACCAAGGGACTGCTCGGCAAGAAGGTGAACCTGCTCGTCGCGGACAGCGCCGCGAAGCCGAATGAGGCGGTGCAGGAGATCCAGACGTTCATCAACCAGAACAAGATCGTGCTGATGACCGGCTCAACCTCGAGCGCGGTCGCGGTGGCACTCAACAAGTTCGCCCAGCGCGAGAAGATACTGTACGTGACCGGCATTTCCGGTTCGAACGACACCACCGGCAAGGACTGCGTGCGCTACGGCTTCCGCCAGAACTTCTATGGTGAAACCGCGGCCAATGCGATCGGTCCGGTGCTGGTGAAGCAGTTCGGCGAGAACCGCAAGGCCGCGTTCATGACGCCGGACTATACCTATGGCCATACCGTAACCAAATCCGTGAACGATTATCTCACGAAGAATGCCGGCTGGACGATGGTAACGAACCAGGTCTCTCGGCACGCAGGACTTCAGTCAGTATCTCACAAATATCGCAAACTCGGGCGCGGAGTTCCTGATCAACGTGAACTGGGGCCGTGACGCGGTGCTCTCGATCCAACAGGCAAAGCAATTCGGCATTCTGCCGAAGATGACGCTCGTGGTGCCGTATCAGATCCCGTTCCTCGCCAAGGAAACGGGGCCGGAGCTCACGGCAGGCGTCTACGCCGCCACCGATTTCTGGTGGACACTCGAAGACAAGTATCCGCTCGCGAAGATGTTCGTCCAGGCGTTTGACAAGAAGTTTGGCTACAAGCCCGAGTGGGGCGCAAACAACGCATATATGTCCTTTGCCATCTGGGCGCGCATGTCCTCGGAAGCGGGTTCGTTTTACACCGGATGTAATCAAGCAGTACGAGAAGGGAGAGCATTTCGAGTCACGGCAGCTAAATCAATTTTTCGTCGTATGGAAAGTCGGATTCCAGCCACAGCATCGCAGAAAACGGCTGAACTGCGCATGAACGCATGATGCAGGAGGCGCTGTCCTCTCCATGCAGAGCGCAAAGCGCACGCGACCGTAGCCCGGATGAGCGGAGCGACATCCGGGTCTGCGCCCCCGCATATCGCTGACGCTCATGCGGCTACGATTTGCCCGTTACCCGCCTCGCTGCTGTAGGTCTTGCCGGTGCGGAAAAGTCACGCTGCCGGAAAATTGCGGGAAAGCGCGGCAACTGGGATCGCGCAGACCAAATTTCACCTTTTTTCGGGCAAATCCTGCGTGCGGGGATCAATCGGGCCGCTTCGCCTGATGCAGGCGAGCGGGTGCGAAAAGAGAAAATTCACCGGCGTGCGTACACCATAGAGACGGTGGGATTCGTCTCAGCGAGGGGCACAATGAGGGGAATTTCTGTGGGACCGGTTGGTCGCTTGGGGCGGGCCAGCGGCAAAAGCTCGATCCACCCGGCCACGCGCCGCTTTCCGGAAAGCGCAAAAACCGCCAGGTTTTATGTGATTGCCGATCCTATTGCAGGCCGCTTTCTTGGCGCCGCCGCACAACGGGCGGAATTCGACAGCGGCTTTGTCGCTTTCCTCCTGGGCAGGACGCGTCCGCGTTCCTGAGAGCCGCGACCGTGCGGCTTGCAGGGCGGGTTTGAAACCCGCCCTACATGCATGCATCAGGGTCTAAGCGCGCGCGTCGGCTGGCTACACACTATCCGCGCTGGCCGCAGCCCGCACAAGGCGCTCGAGCTCGAAGCGATGGCAATGGGCCGTCCGGCAATAACACCCAAGCGAAATCGGGGTGTGCCAGGCGATGGCCGCCAGCAAGGCAATGGTCTGCCGAGCCTCGGTCTTTTTCATCTCTCCATCGTAGCGTCGCACGTAGGTGCGCCAGGTTTTCTCCTGGGCGAGATCGTGGTCGAGCGCCCAGGCGAGCAGCTCACGGCTGGGCGCAACCGTCGGCAGCCACACGTCCATGATATCGCGAGCGGCGTATTCCTCCTTGCGCACCCCACGCACGGGCAAGCGTGCACAGCCGATACGCACGCCCCCATGAGGCCCGCGCGGCTCTCCGTACCTGTAAGTTGAAAGTTGCAAGGACATGCCGGTTTCTCAGATAATCACGCCTGAGCAAGCCGGGCAGGGAGGAACGCACATGCGTACCGCGGCCATCGTTCTGGGACTCGCGTTCGCAGCAATCGCCGTCATCTACTGGGTGCTTCCAGCCGGCTCCCTGCCCGGATTTTTCCCGGGCTTTCAGGCAGGGTCGACCCATATCCACGTCAAGCACGGTATCGCAGCCGCGGTGATCTGCATCATCCTGTTTGCGTTTGCGTGGTACGCCGGGCGGACCAGATGACACATGTCAGATGTCAGATGTCAGATGTCAGATGTTCTTTCTGACCTCTGTCATCTGACATCTGTCCTCCGATAGACCCCGATCGCAATGCCACCGAGGATGAGGACCATGGCGCTGACGAGACCCCAGGTGAGCGGCTCGCCCAGCGCAATGGTGGAGCAGGCGACCCCGACCACGGGAACTATGAGCAAGCCGAGCGCGGTGGTGATTGCCGGCAGGCTGCGGTTGACGCTCTGCATGGCCCAATAGGGCAGGGCCACCGCTACCGTTCCGCCGTAGAGCAATAGGCCAAGCAGCGCGGGCGGCCATGCTACGCGCAGCACGCCTTCGAAGAGGCATGCGAGCGGTATGAGGATTGCGGTAGCTATGAGTGCCTGCCAGGGTACGAGCTCGAACGGTGTGGCAATCCATTTATGCGCGCGGATATGCAGGATGCTGATGGCCCAGCAGAATGCGCCGAGCATCACCAACGCATTCCCTAACAGTGCCGCCTGGTCTCCCCAGTCGAAGTCGGACGGATCGAACAGAAGCATCAGCCCGAGCAGGCCGATGCACATGCCCAGAACGCGCGTTCGGGTGAGCCGCTCGCCTAAAAAGATGCGCGCGCCGGCCATCACCCAGAGCGGGGTGGTGTAGCCAAGCACGATGGATCGGCCGGCCGGGACGAACTGCAGTCCGCAGGCGACAAGGGCGGAAAACGCCACCATGTGCAGGATGCTGACGTTCAGGACGACTGGCCAGTCGCCGCGCGGCGGCAGCGCGACAGGGCCCCGGGCGGCAGCGATGGCAAAGAGCGTAACCGTGCCGATCAGGGACCGGACGGCTGCGGTCCACAGCGGCGGCAAATATTCCAGGATGGCTTTGGTCACGGGCCATGCGGTGCCCCAGCCCAGGGCAACGGCGCCAAGGAGCAGAATGGCTTCAATCCGGCGCAACGGATGCCGGCCGGCGGTGAAGGCGAGAGCAGGCTCTTAGTGCAGGGTGGCCCGGACGGCCGCGATCTCGGCGTGCAGGCGTCGGAGAGCCGTAATCGCTTCCTGCATCTCCGGGTCCCCGGCAAGTTGCTGGTCGTGGGCCAGCGTGAGCCACGCCTTGCGCAGTCGTTCTAACCCGCTGCGGCGGTCTGCATCAGTTGCGACGTGCAGCGCTCGCTCGCACTCTGCGGCGCGCGCAAAGAGATCGGATTTTTCCATGTAAGCCCCCGTGCGATGGTACGCAGCCCAACGCGGCCCGGAACAAAGGTTCCCCCCCGAAGCGGGCGGCAAAATGGCGCTCGCGTGGTCCTATTGGGGACGAACGGGCATCGGGCGTCGTTCAAGACGCTGATGTGCTCTGGTGAGCACAGATACGCGATGGCAGCGTTCCGGCAACAAACCGGCCGCAAACGCGTTGAGTCTGAAAGGGGGCACAACGCGACAGTCACACAAGAAACGGCGCCTGTTGTCGTGTCAGACGAACGACGAACCAATCCTGCCTGCCTGCCACCGTGCTCTCGATGTCAAGCGTCGCTCGTTGAGATACTCAGGATCGCGCCGACGCCAACCCAGCCGGGGCTGATTGCCCATGAATGCACGAGCTGCGGACATGTGGGGAGTACGCTGCTGCCGCCGGGACAAAAAGATCTGTAGGTCGGATGAGCGCAGCGAATCCGCGGGCTCCGCTCATCCGGCTGCAAGACAGTTTCGGGGGGTTTTCAGATCAGCAAATACGCGGCTGCGATCGCCGCGGCCGCTATCCCGGTTACAAAGGCGAACATCGTGGAAAACAGCACAACGTCAATGAATATTCTCATGGTCGCCGATCCCGCTCTACGTAACCACGACTCAGTATGGGCGAATTATGGTTAACGGCCGGTTGCCGGCGAGCAGAAGCCGCACGATGTGAGTGGAGCGGCGTCCCGTCGCTTCTCGTTTAATGCTGAGGCGCCCAGGTGGCCGAGGGGCGTTCGAGCTGAGCGGCGCGACGCTTGTACTCACGGGCCATGCGCCGCAGGATCGTTGTCGCCTTCGCGTTCTTGGTCGCGCGCGCTTGCTTGAGGCAGATGCGGGCCAATTCAATCAGGTCGGTTTTGGAGGGCATGGGTCATCCCCACTCTACGAACGTCCACCGCGACGCCTGCATGATGCCATTCGCTTCCCGCGAAGACTGTGATGCTGGTCACAGAGTTGCCGCTGAACCCGACTTCTTCGGAAGCCTGTAAGCGCGGGCGGCGCCGGCGTGATGTCCGCGTGCAGGCGCTCGAGGGCGGCAATGTCCTCCTGCATCTCCGGGTCTCGGGAAATGCGCTGCTCGCGCGCCAACTCGAGCTATACCGCCTTCAGCCGCTGAAACACGTGCCGGTGCTCTGGATGGCTTGCGATCTGCAACGCGCGCTCGCACTCAGCGAGGTGCCGAGGGAGATCGGATTTGACCGTCAGTTCGTCCCGGTCTCACGCTCGATTGGCTTCAGCTTGCGCTCGCGCTGCCATCCGAAGGTAAATCGCAGCTTGCCGTGCGGTTGCGCGCCGCCGCGTCCGCTTCTTGGGACGCTTGAGCCTCCGTATCAGAGACGCGGCCAGCAAGAATCTCATGCGCACGGATCACCTCCCCACCGACACGGCTGGAGCCTCAATTGGCCGCCACAACGTAAAAACCCGCTCTCAGGTTCCGCATGCAGCTCATGCGTTTTCGGCAGCGCAGGAACTTTCTCGCAGGACAACCCAGTTATTGTGAGCGAATGACTTTCTGCCGCAGCAGCGCACGGCGGGTGAGTGCCGCCAACGCGCCGAGCTGTGCACTTGCAGGGCTGTCGCTACCAAAGACCATACGGCTCGAATGATGCTGGTCAGTCCGGCTGATCAGTCGACTTCCTTGCCGACCAGATTGAGCGCTCAGAGGCTC
>DATCJI010000172.1:0-21925 GCA_036562835.1 Xanthobacteraceae bacterium
CCGATCACCGGCATGGCCGACGGTTGCGCGCCTGCCGCGATAGGCCACGCCGTTGCGCCGCCGAGCAATGTGACGAACTCGCGCCGCTTCATTCAATCACCTCGTCGGTACGCGCGAGCAGCGCCGCTGGGACCTGGAGGCCGAGCGCCTTGGCGGTCTTCAGGTTGATTACAGCTCAAATTTGGCCGGCGCTTGCACCGGCAACTCGCCTGCCTTCTCGCCTTTGAGAATACGGTCGACATAGCCAGCCGCCTGTCGCATCTGGTCGATAACGTCAGCGCCGTAACTGATCAATCCACCCCCGGTTACGTAATAGCGGTTCGGGTAAACTGTCGGCAGTTTGTACTGGTTCGCCAGTGCGATTATTAGATCACGATTATGCTTAGCCAATCGGCCCGTGGTTACGATCAAGCCGCTATTCGAGCGACGCACGAATTTTGAAACGGCGCGTTCGATCGTTCTGTTGTCGCGTGCATCGATCGGGCTGACCTCCACCCCGAATGATGATGCTCGCCCCGTTATGGCTCCGAACTGCCCGGCGCCGGCAACCGATGTCGGGTCACGGATGACCGCGACGCGCGTCACCTGGGGTGCGATCTGTTTGAGCAATTCCAGCCATCTGGTGATCATGCCGTATTCGATGGAAACAAAACCCGTCGTGTTGCCCGCCGGGCGAGCGAGGCTTTCGATCAAACCCGTACCAACGGGATCGGCTGCGTTCACAAATATGATGGGCAAGTCGCGGGTTTCACGTTGAATGATCCGCGTGGCTGTGCTGCCGAAGGTCAGGATGACATCCGCGGGTAACGCGACTAATTCCGTCGCGTACTGGCGCATTCGGTCGTCATCGACGGGAGCCCAGCGGTAGTCGACCTGCACGGTCCGACCAAGTGTCCAACCAAATTCCTGCAGACCCTGCGAGAATGCTCCGACCGCCGCTTGTGACAGCGGATCATCCGCCCACGAACGGAGAAGCGCACCTATGCGCCGTATTCGCTCCGGTTGCTGAGCTCGTATCGCAAGCGGCCACGCTACGACGGCGCCGCCGAACAGCGTGATGAACCGACGACGCTCTGGTCGATCGAATTGCATCTGCAAATGCCGACGGAAGGGAGCCCGAGGCAGCATACCGCATTTTAGCGGGGACTAAGCAGGGTCTTGTGCTTATGTAATGCAGCTCCCCGCATGCTGTGGCCATATCCAATCCGGGAAATGCCTCGACCACCAAGTCTCATGGAAAAAGAAGGCGCCGAAGCGCGCTCGTCGCATCAGCTTTGCGTTCCTCACGCCGTGGATTTCACCACCTCCTGACGCTGCTCGCCCAGCCCATCGATGCCGAGCGTGACCACGTCGCCGGCCTTGAGGAATTTGGGCTCGGGTTTCATGCCCAGGCCCACGCCGGGCGGCGTGCCCGTGATGATCACGTCTCCTGGCTCCATGATGAAATATTGCGAGCAGCACCAGACAATGTGCCTGCAATCGAAGATCATGGTGCGTGTGTTGCCGCGCTGGCGTTTATCGCCGTTCACGTCGAGCCACATCTCGAGATTTTGCGGATCCTTGATCTCGTCCTTGGTCACGAGCCAAGGGCCGAGCGGACCGAACGTCTCGCAGCCCTTGCCCTTCGTCCATTGTCCCGCGCGTTCGAGCTGAAAAACGCGTTCGGAGACATCGTTCGCAAGACAATACCCGGCGACAAAGTCAAGCGCCTTGTCCTTCGAGACGTAGCGCGCGCGCTGGCCGATCACGATGCCGAGCTCGACCTCCCAGTCGAGCTTGCTCGATCCCTTCGGGATGACGGTATCGTCATTGGGGCCGCAGATGCAGGAAGGCGCTTTGTTGAAGATGATCGGCTCGACCGGGATCGGCATTCCGGCCTCCGCAGCGTGATCGGAATAGTTGAGCCCGATGGCAATGAAATTGCTGATGCCGGCCACGCAGGGCCCAAGCCGTGGCTTGCCCCGTACCAGCGGCAGCTTCTCGACCGGCTGCTTGCGAATGCGTGCGAGCCCCTTGGGGGACAACGTCTCGCCCGCGATGTCGGGAACGACCCCCGAGAGGTCGCGAATACGGCCTTCGGCGTCGACGACACCCGGTTTTTCGCGTCCAGGGGGGCCGAAACGGACAAGCTTCATGAGGTTTCTCTTTCCAAATTCAGGGCTCTGCAAGGGGTTCAGAAGGCTGCGGGAAGCCGTCTTTCATACGCCATTTCCCGGCACCGCATCAGGAATTTTACACGCCCGCAAAGGTTATGGGCGATGCGCGAGACCTACCGGACTTAGGTGTTGCGGTCACGCAACTCGCCTGAAGATAGCGCATGGCCAGCCAATAAAGCGGCGGTTTAGGTTTGCCATCCGACGCAATTGCGGGCACCATCATGCCCATGCACCTGGCACGCGCGCCGAGCTGCAAGCGACGCGGGGTCCAGGAGGCGACACGATGGCAAGCCTCCTCCTCGGGGCTGCCAGGCTAGTTTACGGGGGGTCGACGAGGCCGGCGCAAGCCGGCCTTGTTCATTTTGCACGCCAGTCGTTGGCAACCGTGCCTCACAACGTGCCGGGGTACAGCCCGCCGTCCATGAGCAGGTTCTGCCCCGTGATGAAGCCCGCCTGTGCCGAGCACAGAAAGGCGCAGGCGGCGCCGAATTCCTCGGGCGTGCCGAAGCGTTTCGCGGGAACGGTGGCGATGCGCTCGTTTCTTGCCTGCTCCACGCTTATGCCGCGCTTTTTCGCGGATGCCGCGACGTTGCTTTGCAGGCGCTCGGTATCGAAGGGTCCCGGCAGCAAGAAATTGATGGTGACATTGGAAGCCGCCACCGACCGCGCGACACCGGCGAGGAAGGCCGTCAGCCCACCGCGCGCGCCGGATGAAAGATCAAGGCCCGCAAGCGGCATCTTCACCGAGCCGGAGGTGATATTGACGATGCGGCCGAATCTACGGGCCACCATCGAATCGATCACTTTCTGGATGAGCTCGATCGCGACCACCATGTTGGCGATAACGCCGTCAAGAATCTGCTCGCGCGTGAGCTCGCGGAAATCGCGAAACGGCGGACCGGCATTGTTGTTGACGAGAATATCCGGCTCGGGACACGCAGCGAGAAGCTTGCGCTGTCCATCCGCAGTCGCGACATCGGCCTGCACGGACGTGATCTTCGCATTGCCGAGCTTGCGCAATTCACTCGCCGTTGCTTCCAGCACTTTCGCGTCGCGCCCGTTGATCACGAGCTCGCAGCCTGCTTGCGCGAGCGCGAGCGCGCAACCCCGGCCGAGCCCTCGGCTCGAAGCGCACACAATGGCTTTCCGCCCGGCAATTCCCAAGTCCATCCGTCTGCTCTCCGTGCTGTTCGACGGTTGCCCAAATTATTATACTAGCGATTACACCACCTGAAGCTCCCGTCCATGGGAGTTGCCGCTCAACCCGGCGGCGGCTAGCGTTCCTGCAATGGCGGACATTTCGCAGCCCGTTCTCCCGACCGCTGCCGATGTGGAGGCAGCAGCAGCGAGATTGGCGGGGGTGGCGCTGCACACTCCCTTGCTGACCTCGCCGGCACTTGATGAGCTCACCCGCGGCCGCGTGTTTCTGAAGGCCGAGATTCTTCAGCGCACCGGCTCGTTCAAATTCCGCGGCGCCTACAACAAGCTCTCATCCATCCCGGCGTCCGCGCGCGCGCAAGGCGTTGTCGCGTATTCGTCGGGAAATCATGCGCAAGGCGTCGCAGCCGCAGCGCATCTGCTCGGCATGCCTGCGGTAATCGTCATGCCAGGCGATGCCCCGCGTCCCAAACGTGAGCGCACGGCGGGCTGGGGCGCCGAAATCGTGTACTACGACCGTGCCCGAGAAGACCGGGCAGCCATCGCGCAGGAAATTGCGAAAAAACGCGGCGCCGCCCTTGTCCCTCCTTATGACGATCCGCTGGTGATCGCAGGCCAGGGCACTGCCGGACGCGAGATCGTCGAAGATCTCGGAGCGCAACAGCTCACGCCGGACATCGTTGTGGTCACCGCGTCGGGGGGAGGACTGACGGCAGGCATCGCGCTCGCGGTGAAGTCACGCTTTCCGAAGGCGAGACTTCTTACGGCAGAGCCCGAAGGTTTTGACGATCATGCGCGCTCGTTCCGCAGCGGAGCACGCGAGAAAAACAGCGCCGTGAGCGGCACTATCTGCGACGCGCTCATGGCGCAGACGCCCGGCGAGCTTACCTTTGCGATCAACCGCGAGCTGGTCGGGGAAGGCACGGCCGTAAGCGACGCGGAAGTCACGACTGCGGTTGCGTTCGCCTTCCGCGAGCTCAAGCTCGTCGTCGAGCCTGGGGGTGCAGCAGCATTGGCTGCGCTTCTTTCGGGCAAGGTGGACGTGAGCGGAAAGACCGCCGTCATCGTGCTGTCAGGCGGAAACGTCGATCCCGACCTGTTCGCCCGTCTGGTGGCCTGATCAGGTAAAGAGCGCGATCAGCTCTTCCTCGCTCATGCTGCTGAGAGCGGCGAGAGCACCGTTGGGTGCGCCGCGCGGCATGCCATGCGTGATGCGGCGCATGGCGTTGGGCAGCAGACGCGTCTGAGCAGAAATCGCTGCCCTCGGGCCGGGTGATTCGACGGACATTTTCGGCACCGTTGGAGCGCCATGGCCTTGTGCGAGTGCTGTGGGCCCTGAAGGAGACTCTGCGACCGGGTCGGCCGGTGCAAACAGCTCCTGCTCGATGTCGAGAATGGAGTCCGACGAGGGCTCCTCCGGCTCCATAAGAGGCGCCGCCGAGCGGGGAGGGGAGCCCAGTCCTTTTGAGGCAGACTCTGAAGCTGCCTGTGTCTTGCTCGTCTGCCGATCCGCAAGGACTTCGTCCAGGGGCTTGGAAAGTTGAGAGATCCAGGCCGTGGAGAGAGCCTCCTTCTCCTCGTGCCATTCCTCATCTTTGGCGAATCCCGCCTCAAAAGATTCGCGCTGCTCTGCGACAAGCCCGACATCCGGGCACGGCTTGGGAACAAAGAGCACAACAGGATAGAGATCGGCCGGCGCAGGAAGCGTGTTGTGCCCGCTGTGATCGGGTAAGGGTAAGACCGGTTCTGCTTTGGACGGCTCGAGCAGCGAAGCCATTCGCCACTCCAGATCCTTGAGCAAAGCGGCAATGGCTTGCGCCCGATCTTCGCTATGCCTGGAAGCGTCCGTACACGCTTCCAGCTGCGCGCGCGCCTGCGCGACCGTCTTTGCCATATCGAGCAGCTGCGCATGCAGCTCGCGGGAGGGCTCTCGTGTGTCGCTTGCCGTCAGAGAGCGCTGAAGGCGCGCGATGGCGTCGAGCAGAACCCGCGTATCCGCTGCGCGATACCGCCGCGCATATTCCTGCAGGAACCAGCGTCCATGCGCGCTGTCGGTAATCGCCGCATGAAGCATCTCGTAGTCGTCCTCCGACGACTCCGGAGATGCAACTGTGGAAAGCGCTAAAGGCTGTTCAGGCATGGCGCCTGGCGGTCCCCATCTGTAGGCTCGGCATGGTGATCCGCGAAGCGCAACCGCCCCGGCCCTCGAATCACCAAACACCCACAGGCAACGCTTTTACCTGGCGCCTTGCAAGCTACTACGCGGCGTTCTTCGCGGCGCTCGGCGTGCAGGTCCCTTTCCTTCCGGTTTGGTTTGCCGCCAAGGGGCTTGACGCGTCGCTGATCGGCCTTGTGCTCGCGCTGCCAATGCTCGTCCGGGTGTTTGCGATTCCAGCGACAGCCCGCATCGCCGATGCATATGACGCCTTGCGCCCGGTGATCATCGTTGCCTCGGCGGCGGCGGCACTCGGCTATGGGCTTCTTGCGTTCGCGCAGGGGACTGCCGCGATCATTGCAGTCTACGCCGTGGCGTCGGCCTTCTATACGCCCCTCATGCCGCTTGCGGATGCTTACGCCTTACGCGGGCTCGTTCGGGAGCGCTACGGACCGGTACGACTTTGGGGCTCCGCGGCCTTCATCGTCGCAACGCTCGGAGGCGGCGTGTTGCTCGATGCGATTGCGCCGCCCGATCTGGTCTGGCTTGTGGTTGCGACTGTGATCGCCACGGCGGCAGGTGCATTTGCGCTCGCACGGTTGCCGATGCAGCCCGCAGCCACGCACCGCGTCGCCCATGCGCCGCCGTACCGCAACGCCGCTCTCCTCGGGATCGCGGTTGCGGCGGGGCTCGTCCAGGCGAGCCACGCGGTCTATTACGGGTTTTCGACCATTGCCTGGAAGGCAGCTGGCCTTTCGGGGCTCAGCATCGGCACGTTGTGGGCAATCGGCGTGCTCGCTGAGATCGCGCTGTTCGCCTGCTCTGCACGCTGGGCGGGCTCATCCATGCAGCTGTTGGTTGCAGGAGCGGCAGGCGGCACGCTTCGATGGGGCGTCATGGCGTTCGACCCTCCTGCCTTCATGCTGCCTGTGCTGCAGTGCCTGCACGGGCTCTCATTTGGCGCTACTCATCTCGGCTCCATAGGCGCGGTCGCGCGGCTCGCTCCTGCGCAATCGGGCGCAACCGCCCAGGGGTTCCTGGCCGTGATAATCGGTCTGTTGATGGCCGCCTGCATGGCAGTTTCGGGCGCGCTCTACGCCGAATTGCACGCGAAAGCCTATGCGGTGATGTCCTTGATCGCGGCCCTTGGCGGGGCCGTGTGCTACGCCACGATGCGTCGCACTGGACCGCGCATGGGGGGGTAAGCTGCGTCTACTCGCAGCTCTGCACCATTGATGCGAGCTCGCGGCCGGTCAGATACATCATGCGAGGCGACAACCCGCCCCGTTCCTTGATCCAATGACGCACCCGTTCGGGATAGATGTCCATCAAGAGCTTGGTGGCCGCCTTGCTGGTGACCTGCCGCCCATTCTCCCCCGGGTGCCAAGCGGCATGAAAACCGAGCCGCGCCCGTGACGTAGCACAGAGGCGCTCGGGAGGAATCACGCCCACGATCATCGTGCAGGCTGAAAGGCACGGGCCGTCAATGATCACCCGCTCGCCGGAGTCGCGCAATGCAACCAGGCTCTCGAGATAAGGGCCGATCTGGCCCCCGGGGTCTTCTTTGATGCGAACCGCAGATTGCGCAACCGACGCCGTCAACGCCGCCAGCGCGGCGCCAAACAGGACTGCAGCCAATCGCATGGCTTCCCCCCGCCCCGGCGCTCATCCCCAATCGCGAGCGCCACCCTCGGAGGATTCTTGAAATCAAAAGTAGGATAAAGTGTGGAGTTTCCGGATCATTCCTCGGGCAACGGCGCCGTCGCCCACGCTCTCACCCCCACAGCTGCGGGTCGGCCGGGTAAATGAGACCGTTCTCGTACCGTAGCCCATGCGTTCGGTCGTGTTCGAGCAGGAGCGGGCCGTCGAGATCGACGATGCGCGCGCGTTGAGCCACCAGCATCGCCGGAGCCATCGAAAGCGAGGTGGCAACCATGCACCCCACCATGATCATGAAGCCGAGCCGATGCGCTTCATGTGCCATGGCGAGCGCCTCGCTCAGGCCTCCCGCCTTGTCCAGCTTGATGTTGACGGCGTCGTATTTGCCCTGAAGCGCGGCAAGGGATGCCAGGCTGTGCACGCTCTCGTCTGCGCAGATCGGCACCGGACGGTTGATTTTTGCGATTGCGTCATCGCGATCGGCTGGCAAGGGCTGCTCCACGAGAGTCACCCCGGCTCGCGCACACGCTGCGAGGTTCTCCTCCAGGTTCTGCGATGTCCAGCCCTCGTTGGCATCGACGATGAGCTCACAGTGTGGGGCAGCGCGGCGTACAGCGGCAATGCTTTCGACGTCGGCGCATCCCCCAAGCTTGATCTTCAGGAGCGGACGCGACGCTGCTTTGCCAGCGGCCCGGGCCATCTGCTCGGGAGCGCCGAGCGAGATCGTGTAAGCGGTGGTGAGCGGCTTGGGTGCGGGTTCCCCCAAGAGCTCATGAACCGGCCGGCGCGCGCGCTTCGCACTAAGATCCCAGATGGCACAGTCAAGGGCGTTGCGCGCTGCGCCTGCGGGCATGGCAGCCTGCAGCGAATCGCGATCGAGGCCGTGCCGCATATCGGCTGCTTTGGCTTCGAGCGCCCGAGCAACCGCCTCGACGGTTTCGCCATAGCGCGCGTACGGCACGCATTCGCCGCGCCCGCGATGCACGCCGTCCCAGATCTCGGCGACGACCACGACGGCTTCCCGCTTGGTGCCGCGGCTGATCGCGAACGGCTCTCGGAGCGGCCAGCGCTCGGTCTTCACCGAAAGGGAAACGGGCGCCACAACGACCTCACGCGCATACGGCGCGCCAATGCCGATCAGTTTGTAGGGTGCGCAAAGGGCGCGTCCGCGGCGTTGCCGTACTACATGCGGTGCACGGCGCCCGTGCGCACGCGGTCTGTTTGTATCGGCAGCATGGACCGCGTGGGCACGGCGCGCGCGCAAGGTCCAAAGTGGTCACGGCCGTGGCGTCGCGCCTTTGCCCACCCTACATACCCGCGTCAAATTCACCCGATCGCGGTGCAGCTCCAGTGTTATTCAAAACGGCCGGCGGCATGCGCGAGCATTGTATACACCTTGCCCGTCTCCGATGTGAGATAGGTGCGCGCAACCACCTGTCCGCGATCGTCCCGAGAGACTTCCTCGAGCAAGCGCTCGAATTCGCCGATGTAGCGGTCCACGGTTCGCATGAAGTCGCGATCATTGTGGTACTTCTTGCGAATCTCGTCGAACGCTTTTTGTCCTTGCGCAGTGTAGAGCTTGCTGCGCGCGAACACATCCGCTTCGCCACGGTTGTACCGGTCCCAAAGGTCTGCGGCGGCATCGTGGTCGATCATGCGCGCGATATCGCCGGCAAGGGAATCGAGCGAGTCGATGCTGGTGCGCTCCCCGCGCCCGCCGTCCTGCACACGAGGTCCATCGCGCGGCGATGTCCGTTCGGCCACTCCTGGCTCCTGAGACGCGCGCGTGAGCAGCTCCGAGAGCCAGCCCGCACGTCCGCCTGAGGGAGCCTGTGCAGGCGAAAGCACCGGCGTTTCTGCGCGGCGCGTTGTCTGCGCTGCCGTCGCCTCTGCGCGAACGCGGTCACCGGCTCGGGGCCCGCCATTCGTCATCGGGGGCTCCTCACGAATGATGCGGCGGGGAGCGGTTTCCACGGCGTCTGCACGACGCATGGGCGGCTCGACGGCGTCGATGCCCCGGCTATGTCGCGCCACAATGCGGTTGAGCTCTGCCAATGCCTCGATCTGATCGACAATGACCCGCCGCATCTGCGCAGCGCTGTCGGCGGTCTCCTGCGGAAGCTCGAGGATGCCGCGGCGAAGCTCGCTTCGCGTGCTTTCCAGCTCTTGCTGCATTTCTGCCGCCATCCGCTTCAGGCCTTCGATGACATCTGCAAACCGCTCGGCCGCCTGCGTGAACAACGTGTTCGATTCCTCGGTCGCCTGCTGATAGATGCCGTGCAGCGCATCGGCCATGCGCTTGCGCTCCTCCTCGGCATTCTGCCGGATGGAGTCAAAGCTCTCGGCAATGGCCTGCGCGCCCCCGGTCGTGGCTTCTGCCGTCAGACGGGCGATCTCGCGGGCGCGCTCGGCGGCGCCTTCCAGCGATTCGTCGAGCGCACCGGCAAACCGCGTGAGCCGCTGCTCCAGATCGTTGCTCTTGCTTTCCAAGCTTGCCACGAGCTCGTTGAGCGTGCTGCGCCGTTCCGCGACGGTCGTTTCCGTACGCCGATTGCTCGAGTCGATCAGCGCGACCGCCTCGCTGAGGGAACGGCCGTGCGCCTCGAACTGCCCTGCAAGCCCGCTCAGGTCGTTGAGCGCGCCGCTGGCCATTGTCTTGAACCCCGCGATGTTGCGCTCCACGTCCGTGTTGGCCGCGCCGGTCTTCTGCACCACCTCGTTCATGCTCGAGACGAAATCGCCGACGCGCGTTATCAGCGTGTTCTCGATCTCGCTCATATTCTCGTGCGCGCCGCTAAGCACTTCCTGCAGGAGAATGTTGGCCTCGCGCAGGCGCTCGAACAGGGCAGTCGTATCGGAGCGCAGCATGTTTTGCGTGTCCACAATCTCCGAAACCGCCGCGGATGCGCTTTGCTTCGAGTGCTCGACTGCTGCGGATGTGGCTTCCTGCAGCTCGCGCATCGTGCGGCTGATGGTCTTGGCGGCGCTCTGGCTTGCCATCTCGCCGATCTCGCGCAGCTCCTTGATCGAGCGGTTAACCGCCTCCGTCGTTGCCTCGGTGGCCGCGATGTGACTGGTGTGCAGCTCTTTCAATGAGGTGCTCACCACGCCGGTGGCCGTTTCGCTGGCCTCGTTTATCAGCCGAGCGATCTGCTCGCTGTTGTCCATCATCGTCTGCGTGAAGTTGAACCCTTTGGCCTCGATCGCCTTCACCGCGTGATCGGTCACCCGGCCAACCTCGCTCGCGAATTCCTGGCTCTTGGCGGTGAGCGCAACCAGCAAGCCGCTCGACTTCTCGTCCACGATGCGCGTCAACTCATTCGCGCGCTGGCTTACCGCGTTCGAGATTTCATCCGCCTTACCCACAAAGTTTCGCGCCACTTCGGCGCTCACCGAGAGCAGAGTCCGTTCGACCTCTCCCGCATTCTGCTTGAGCACATTGCTCACGCCTGTGGACATGCCGCTGAGCAGGCGCTCGGCATCATGTGCGCTCGATTTGATCGCACCGCTCGTGCTGGCGGAAACGGTGGTGAGCAGCCGCTCGGCTTCCATTGTCTCGTTCTTTATGGAGTCACTCAGCTGCTGGAGCCGATTTCCGATCATGTTGGAGGCCGCAGTCGTCAGATTGCTGATCGTCCGCTCGGCTTCGCTGCTGGTTGCCTTGATCGTGCTGGTGAGCTGCTCAGCGCGCGCGCCAAGTATCTCGGCAGATCCGGTGGTAAGCCGCTCGATCGCCTGCGCCGCCTCGCCGGCAGTGGTCTTGATCGTGCCGCTGAGGTGCTCCGTCCGCGCCACGAGCAGGTCGGCGGCAGACTGGCTGCGTGTCTCGATGTCTCGCGTCACCGTCTCCGCGCGACCGATCAACAGCTCTTCGAAACGCGCAATGCGCGTATCGAGATTGTTCGCGACTTCCATCGCGTGCACACCGAGCGCCTTGTCGATATCGCCGATCTTCTCCCCGATATTCTCCGCGAGCTTGGCGCCGCGCACGTTGATGACATTGGTCACGTCAGCGATGCGCTTGTCGAGCGAGGCCACCACTTCCTTGCCGCCTTCCGCCATCGTCTTGGCAATGTCCATGACGCGGGCGCCCAGCGCCTCATTCATTGTCTGCGTCCTCCCGTCGAGGGCGTCGCGGAAGCGAATGAACTGCTGATCGAGGCTCGCGGTTACTTCGGCGGATTTTGCCGTGACGCGCGTATCGAAGTTATCAAGATAATCGCGCATGGCGCTGGAAATGTCCTGCGTGCGCTCGCCGAGACGCTCCACCATCTCGCCGCCGTACGTCTTCACGGTGCGATCAAATTCGGCGAGATGACGCGTGATCAGATTTCCGAGCGTGGTGGAATCGCGAGCAATACGCTCGGCGAGATCCGCGCCGCCATGGTTGAACATGTCCTCGAACGACTGCAGCCGCGCGGCGAGCATTTCGCGCACCGCGTCTCCGCGGGTGCCGATCACGCCCGCGACCGCTTCCACGCTTTCCTGGAATTCGTTCGACACGCGGTGGCTGCGGTCGACGATGCTGTCGGTAATGCGCGCGCCGGTCTGCTCGAGCTTCGAGACCACGTCGCCGCCCCGCAGGCTCAGATCGAGCACGAGCGAATCTCCGGTATTCTTCAGCGTGGTGTTCACTTCCTCGATCCGGCTCGAGAGGGTGTCGGCGAGGGCGTTTCCACTCTCGATGACAAGATCGGTAAGCTCCTGCGACCGATTGCTCATCATTTCCAGAATGGAAGCCGCTTTCTGGGCAAAGCCCTCCGTCACGCGGTCGAGCCGCACCGACATCATGTGCTGTAGATTCGCGGTGATCTCGGTGAACTCGTCGCCGATATGATCGGTCTTGAAATTCAACGTCGACGTGAGACGGTCACTTGCCCCCGAAATCGCGTCGGCCGTTTCCCTGCTGGTGTTTTCGAGGCGCTCGAGAAGATCACCGCCGCGCTCACCCAACGTGGCGATCATCGTATCGCCTGCATGCTCGAGGGCGCGGGTGATGTGCTCGCTTTTTTCGGCAAGGGTGTTCGTGATGCGGCGTGAGGCCTCGTTGACCTGCTCGGCGACAAGCTCGCTGATCTGGGACACGTCCTGGCCGAGATCGACATGCACGCTGTTGATGGCGTCGCGAATCTGTTGGGCCTGACCCACCAGCGTGTCGCGCTGCCCGCCCAAATCCTGCAGCAGGGCGCGGATGCGCACCTCGTTGTCGTTGTAAGCATGTTCGAGGGCGGAGACTTCGTTAGCGACGAGGGTTTCCAATTCCGCAGCGCGGGCGAGCGCGCGTTCGATGCCATCCCCCATGGCGGCGACCTCGCGCCGGATGGCCTGCCCCACCGTGACGATGGATTCGCGCGCCACCGTTTCAGGCTCCGCCAAGCGCATGGCCACCTCGGCCATGGACTGCGTGATCAGGCGCAACTCCTGCGAGCGCCACGCCATGTGCGCAAGCACGTAGAAGAAGACGACTGGTGTAAAAAAGATTGCCGCGAGGAACACCAGCACGGGTGCGGCAAGGCCGGTGGGCGCAAGCGCGCTCTCAAGCTGCGGCAGATACATCCAACCCAGCACGAGGCCGGCGAGCACCCAAACCACAGCGAAGACTGTCGCGATCAGATAAGAGGTGCGGGCGGGACGTCGCTGCAGGCTGCGCAGTATCGCACCAATGGATTCTCGGTCATCGTTGGCCGGAGAGCGCAACGAAGCCGTTTGCTGAGGAGGAGTTCGCAATTCCTCTTCCAGTGCCTGCTCAAGCTCGTGCGCCGACGGCTGGCTGCGCCAGGTCGCCTCAGCCGTGTTTTCGGAATATTCCTCGGCGGGCAGCGAGGCCGCCGAATGCTCGGCAGGAGCGGCATGCACGGATTCCGCTTCCGGGAGGTCGCGTACGGCGAGCGCGTCCTGGATGGCGGAAAGTGCCGCTTCCGTCGGGTCGGTGATTTTTTTGGGGGTGTTCGTCGCCATCAGCTTCGTCGCCTCGTCTACGCTGGACTAAAGCAGCGGCAGGAAAACTCCTGACCGCGCCACGAGCACGTTAGCCAACGATCGCCTTCGGATCCCCCTCGGGCAGCCGGCAGCAACGCGCCGCACAAGAACTTGCACTGCCGCGCGATTATCCTATCGACCTGGCCGAGCAAAGAAAACCGGTTGTTAACCTGTCTTTAATCATCGTTAACGCCGAGTGCCCTTACGGCCCGATCACGTTTCGGGCCGGATCACCCTCTGAACAGCCACAACCCCCTCCAATTTGTGGCGGCTAATTGCGGCTCCCTTGCGGCTAAAACGGTCCGAGGGCGCTACATCCACGACAGGGATGGTTCATTCACTTTCACGCTCAACGTGTTGAAAAGATAGGCATAAATTGACGGAGCGTTGCATCGCGCACCCGAAGTTCCGCGCCGCGCATGCCCGGCCAGGGAGGATAAATTGGGCTTTTTGCTGACCCGTTACGTCGGCTTTGGGCTTTTCTCGCAACGGAGAGATGGTGCCCGTCTCTCGCAACGAATAGATGGTGGCCGTCGTTACGATGAATTAACAGACGAGCAAATCACGTTCGGCAAATCCGGCGCTCTCGATATGCTCGTCCGGAGCGTATCGCGATTGGTCCGCTCAAGATCACACGCGCGGCGATTACTTTGTTCGACAGTAAAGCGGTCGTGCTGACGAGTGGCTCGTCCCTCGCTCGGCTAGCGCCTCGGTGTACGAGCCGCTATAGACGCCGCGTTTTCGCAAGCCCTCTCTCTATGCCGAAGATCACCTACATCGATCACGAGGGCACCGCGCGCACAGTCGAGGGCGAGGTCGGCTCGACCGTGATGGAGACGGCGATCAAGAACAATATCCCAGGCATCGAGGCTGAGTGCGGCGGCGCATGTGCCTGCGCGACCTGCCATGTCTATGTCGAGGACGATTGGCGCCCAACGGTCGGTGAACCTTCTGCGATGGAAGAGGACATGCTCGACTTCGGCTTCGACGTGCGGGCGAGCTCGCGCCTTTCTTGTCAAATCAAGGTTACGACGGAGCTCGACGGGCTGATCGTGCGAACGCCTGAACGGCAAGCTTAGCGCCGCGCCCAGGTGTTCATGCAAGAGCAGACACGAGAGCTCGAAAGCGCGACGCCCGCAACCGTCAGCACCGATGTGCTGATCATCGGGGCCGGACCATGCGGCCTGTTCGCAGTATTCGAGCTGGGTTTGCTCGACATGAAGGCGCACGTCATCGACATTCTCGACAAGATCGGCGGACAGTGCGCAGAACTCTATCCGGAAAAGCCGATCTATGACATTCCCGCCCTGCCTTATGTCACCGGGCAGGGTCTTTGCGACGCCCTGATGGCGCAAATAAAGCCTTTCGGCGCGGTATTCCATTTGCAGCAGATGGTTGAAAGCATTCAGTCCGTCGGCAACCCGCGCTTTCGGGTAAAAACCGATCGCGGCACAATCTTCGATGTGAAGGCGGTTGTTATTGCATCGGGTGGAGGCCTGTTTCAGCCAAAGCGGCCGCCCATTCCCGGCATCGAGGTCTACGAAGGATCATCCGTGTTCTACGCGGTGCGCCAGATGGACGCTTTGCGTGGGAAACGCGTTCTTATCGTGGGCGGCGGAGATTCTGCGCTCGATTGGACTCTCAATCTCGCGCCGTTGGCAAGCCATCTGACTCTGCTGCATCGGCGCAGCCAGTTCCGCGCGGCTCCAGATAGCGTCAACAGAATGATGGCCCTGGTGGGCGAAGGCAAAATCGATTTTGTGCTCGGCCAGGTATCCGGCTTGGTCGGTGAAGGTGGTCAACTCGCCAAAGCCGTGGTGCGGCGCAGCGACGGCTCGAATTTCGAGATTGCGTGCGATGTGATGCTCGCATTCTTCGGACTGACCATGAAGCCGGGCCCGCTCGCGAGCTGGGGCCTGGAAATGAAGGATGGCGAGCACATCGTGGTCGACACGGCGGCATTCGAATCGAGCGTGCCCGGTATCTTCGCCATCGGCGACATCAGCTGGTATCCCGGCAAGCTCAAGCTGATCCTGTCCGGTTTTCACGAAGCCGCCCTGATGGCGCAGAAAGCGCACCGTTATGTCTTTCCGGACAAGCGGCTGGTCTTCCAATACACCACTTCTTCCACAAGCTTGCAGAAAAAGCTCGGCGTGGTTTAGCTCGAGATGAATGCGCGCCCGCACGCGTCAGTGAGCCGATGCGGCAGGCGTGAGGTTTGTTGCGGGCAGAGGCTCGGCGTGGATTGCTGCGGATGGTGCCGGCACGCCGGCCGCCTCTCGCAAGGAAGGCAGGGTGGCATCAGCCATTGCAGCGTAGCCCTCTGCAGTGGGATGAACCGCACCCCCATACACGACTGCGAGGATGCCCCAGATGGCGTCGTGCAGATCGCTCGGCTGCAGGACCGCCGGCAGTCCCTCTGGATACGTCATCGCCGCCAGGTAGCTGTCATTGGCCGTCCGGATCCACCGCGCGCGTGACGCATAGGGTCGGAATTCGCTTGCGGCCGTTCCACAGGACATCGGATCGGTCGCCGCGGTGGTCGTACCGCTTCTGAAAGTATCACCCTTTGCCGAAAAACATTGGCGATCAAAAACGGGGTCATCCTCGGCGCGCGCACACACCCCGTGCATTTCGAATGCAGGTTGATGCGCGTCGACGAACCGCATCGCGTTGGTGGAAGCATCACGGCAATTCTTCGCGTCTGTGCAAAGCGCGAGTGACTTGATGCGCGGCAGAAAACGCTGCGAAACGAACTGGATGGTCTCGCGAAGGCCCTCGCCGTCTGCACCGAAAGCGGGATGCACATCGAAGCCCTCCCGCCCGCCGGGGCAGGGCGTACCAGGGCCTGCCATTGCCGGGTTGCCATAGCTGACGAATACGACGCGGGAGAGATCACCGCCCACGAATGGCTTGAGTGCCGCGCGAAGCCGCGCAAAGTTGCCGGGCAGCTCGTTTTCCAGGATTGTCCGAGATGCTTCGACGGAAGCGATCTTGCCGGCGCGCACGAGCAGATTGCGCTCGGTGCTCGGCTCGACAATCACATTGGCCATCAGCCCGGAGAAAAGTACGTCATTTGCGCCGATTGTGAGCAGCACGGCGTCGAGCTTGCGATGGGGTGCATTCGCCATAATCTCGCTTAGCGCTTCGATTTGCGCGCGCGTGGCTTTTGGACATGCCGTGCCGGTGCCCGGCGCTGGGCATTCGAGCGCGCGCAGGGTGCCGAGGAATCCGATATCAACGGTAGCCCCCGAACAGGCAAGGGGAACGAAGGTGACTGCGGCGTGCGCGTTCTCGATTGCGAGCGCGAGCGCCGCTCGAGTCTGGTAGCTGTACAGCGAGCGGTGGCACGCTCCGCTCATCCAGCGTGCGCTGTGCCGCGCCCATTCGATGGACGTGTAATCGGCGGAGGTGCTGCAGGTCTTGTTGCCGTTATAACCGGCGCGTCCCGGCCGATAGTATTCAACGCCATTCACGCGCTTGAAGCAGAACCCCTCGTCCGAGAGTCGAACTGCGCGATCGGGATCGCCCTCTCCCGCCGCGATGGAATCCCCCATGCCGGCGATCAGCAGATCTCGTACTGCAATATCGCTGACCAGCCGCTGCGCTGTGCCGTCGGGCAGGACGATGTCTACGGTTGCGACCGTCGTACGTCCATAGCGAACACGCAGCTTTACTTCTTCGCTGCAGCCGGCATTGGCCGTGCGCGGCGCGCCATCGCCGTCGTCGAATGTCCACACGCAGCCGTCGTTCGAGGGCAGGTCGCCGACAAGCAGCACTCCTACCCGGTGATCGCGCGGAGCTAGATAGCTCTCGCGCTCGCCATCCCGTTCGCAAGTCTCCAGGAGATTGCCGGCCCGGTCCACGCACAGCCGCTCGACGAGATCGCGAGCCCAACCTCGACCGTCACTCTCGCGCGCAAGCCGGCGCTCGGCTTCCAGCACACCTTCGCCGCGCGCCGCACTTAGATGGTGCAGGAAATCCGCCTCGTTCCGAAAAAGCCGAAACCGGTTTTTGACCTCCCAATCCACGTGCAACACGCCAGTGCCCCGGTCCTGACTCCAGGCCGGTTGTGCTGTCACTGTCGTCAAGCCAACAAGGATGATGAGGAATGAAAACCGCATGCTGCCGCTGCCGCGCTTTCAGCGCATTGGCGCGGAATCTAGCACGGTGGATGCGGCGGAAATGTGAGGCAGGAGCGCTGCCTCATGCGGGGTCGCGTTCACCTGTACACGCGTTCGCGCGCGCGAATGACGTACTGCCTAAAGCTTCTCGGCAAGAAATTTCAGAATTTCGGCCGATTGACGATTAATCTCAGCGCTGGACCTTCCATCGGGATGCTGATCCTCGGCCTCCGCCTGAATCGCGCGGGCAACTGCCTCATCGAGCATAACTCGAACCGCCTCGTCTCTGCTGAAGACGCCTTTGGCCATGAGGGCGCGAAAGAGCGCAACTAACGCGCTCAGCGCCGCCATAGGGTATGCGCCTTCATGAAAGGAGCTCATCCCATGTCCAACGCAAAAGATTTCTGCGCGAGCCTGCGGCCCACGATGCCTGGGTCAAAAACCGGATCGTGTTGCATGTTGAGCGGGTTGAGCAATCTGGACCGGAGCATCCATCGTGTGATGGTAAAACCACAGCTTATCAGTAATCGAAGCGAATCGAAATCTGCGTTCTTGAATTTTAGCCCAGTCGCGGGATAGTTGTGAACCGAGTGGCGTAAAGAGTTGGTCTGAGGACGCGTAACGAGCGTGTAATGTCCTCGTATGCGAGATATTGTCGCGAGCAGGCTGCCGATTGTGCACGGCGCGCCCGCATCGCGAGCACGCCGCAAGTGGCGGCGAACTACCGTGTGCTCGAAAGCCGTTGGCTCAGTCTCGCGCATAAGGCGGAACTTGCGCCGACGCGAAAGCCGCCCTCGAACACGACCTATTTGCAGACCTGACGCAAAGCAGAGATCGAGCTGAAATTCAGCTCATCACTGCACATTCGTAATTGCCAGCGCCCATACCGCTATCTGCGAAAATGCCATGGTCGGCAATCCATTTGAACGTCTGCTCGTACACTTCCTTGGTATAGCGCTCAAACACTAACCGCTCGCCGGGACCCCAGCGGCGCGTGTCCATGAGCGAGTGATAACGGGCAGGAAACTCATTTTTGTAGTAATGCGTGTACAGATCCGGACGCAAGTCGATGTCGCGTTGTGCCCGTTTGAGCGCGCGAAAAAACTTCCGCAAATGCTCGGGTTCGGGATCGCCGGTCACCATGGTGGCGATCATGAAAGTCGTATCGATGATCTTTCGAAAGCCCAGCTGCTCCGCAAGGTAGCAGGGGCCGCTGAACAGCGCGGAGGCTTCCGCTTTGCCTGCAATGAGCCGGTCGAGACGGTTAAACAACATCCCGTCTGCAAATGTCAGGACGATCTTGTCCGCAGGCATATATTGCTCGAGCGCTTGGATGGTGGAGTAATGGCTGCCCGATTGGTATCCGACGGATATGGGAACGCCGGCAAGATCTTCGGGGCTTCTGATCGTAGATTGCTGGGGGACGAATATGCCGGCGGGTGCAACCGAGTACACGTCGGCATAGAGCCGACCTTTGCCCTTGGATGCAGCAACACCCACGGTCCAGTGGCAGGCGCAGCTCACGTCGGCCGTGCGGCCGCGCTCGAAAGATTGCATGGCCCCGACCTTGTCGCCGCGGTCATGATGCGCGCCATCGCTGGATCTGATCAGTTCCTGAAAAACGTAATCGAGGCCTTCCTCGCTGAAATATCCCTTCTCCTCGGCCACCCACTCCTGCAGCCGAAAATGCGGCTCGATCACGAATTTATGCTTCGGCATGGGCTGTTCCTCGTCGCTCTGCAACGGAGAGCTGATCGTTGCACTACAACTCAGGGACAATAGCCGGGCGACAGGGGTGTCTCAACGGAGCGAGCTTGCCGCGTGCTTCCGAGCGCCGGTCGGTCTCAGCAGCCGGGAACGCCTTCAGTGCTCCCGAGCGCTGGATCGTTGATGATGCGCGGCGTTCCGGATGCAGCCGAACCGGGTGGGCAACCGGGCAAGGGACTGGTGCCCTGGCCGGCACTTCGCCCCACTGTGGATGGTCTCGATGGTGTCCCCGGTGTGGACGGCCGCCCGGCTGATCCTGCGACACCGGGAGGAGAGGTCGAAGACAGTCCAGTGGCGGGTTGACCCGGGGCCGGAGCCGGCGTGGGCCCGATCCCGCTGGGCACTCCACTCGTTCCGGGACTTACTGGCAGACCTGTTGCTGGTGTGTTCACGCCTGGCACTGATCGGCCTGCTGTTCCAGCTGCACCTGTCGTCCCGCCGCCCGCAGTGCCCCCGCCCGAGCCCGCCGATCCACCCGTTCCGCCCGCCCCGCCGCCACCGGTCTGGGCACCTGCGGCAGTGACCATGGCGATGAGAAAACCGAAGACCATGGTGAAGCGAGGGTGAGCCGCGCCGCGCATGACTACCTCCGCGGGTTCCGATGAACTGTAGCGAAACGCACACAGGCGCGTCGGAGTTCCACTAACCTGACGAGAGGAGGGGAGACCGATCTAATTGCTTGGCGTTCCGATCCACCGGCCCATTCGCAGGAGATGCCGTGAGATCGCCACGTCAGTTACTCGCCCCACTAGGTGACTGACTGGAACCAGCTCATGGACAGCGATGTTGCGGCTATCGATACTGGTGGAACGGTTGTCTCCCATGAGGAATACGTGCCCAGGGGGCACGCGAACTTCGGACATTTCCGCGGGCGTTGCGCCGGGTCCCAGCTCCACATAAGGCTCTTCGACGAACATCCCGTTCACGATGGCGTGGCCGTTTCTAAGCGCGATCCGATCGCCTTCGACCGCAAGAATTCTGTTTATGAGATGGCTGTCGGGCTGCCGTGGCTGCTTGTATACCGCCACTTCGCCCCGGCTCGGCAGCCGGGTTCGGTAATAAGTTGCATCAGCAAGAAAGTACTCCCCCCACTCGAGCGTGGGCTCCATGCTTGGGCTATTCGCGCTTAACCAAAGCAACCGTCCTGATGCCTTGGCCTGTAACGCATAGATGCACGGCCACGAAAACACGAGACACGCCAACACGAACGCCCCCGCGTAAATTGTCCAACGACTGTACGGCTGGGACGGATGTACCGACGTGCGCCGCGCGCGCAATACGGCATCGGCAAGGATGTAGAGCCACAGGCCGAGGAGGAGCAGTCCGCTGACGGCGAACATCCAAAATCGGGCGAGCACCCCCATCATCGCAAACATGAGCAAAGTGTCTGCGAGCATAACTAGGGCAAAAAGGAGAATGCCGCGTTTTGCCTGGCCCAAGTAGAGGTGGCCAAGACCAGGGGCGAGCAAAGTGAGAAAGGCCGCAACCCAAGGAGATGGGCTACGCTGTTGCGGACGGCTCGCAGAGGCGTAATCGGCAGCCAACGCCATCAAGATCTCCGCGTTCGTCGCCCTCAATAACGCAGGACTACGGGTCTCGAAAGCCTTACCACCATCTCACTTAGTCGCAGTACCACGCAAAAGGGTTCACCAGGATACCACACCTAGCTTGCCACAGCTCGACACTCAACATGTGTTCGCACGCCCCGCAAGCCGACCACAAGCGAACGCAGCTACCGCTGTACAGTGAAATAGGCCCCGCAAAACGCCAGCATGGTGGCAATCAGCAGGACTGCAAGGCTAGTTGCGGTGTTGATGGCGGCATCAGCGGGAGGCAGTGACGTTGATCCGTGCCCGATATGGGCAAGCAGAAACACGATGGCTGTGCCCGTAATCCACCGTGCCAGGCGTAATCGGCGCAATGGGAACGAAGCACGACTCAAGGCGGCTGCTGTGACGCCGCTGACCAGGAAGGAGATTCCCGCGATTGCCCACCACGGTCCAGTCGTACGCAAATTCAGCGTCCGGGTCGACGACAGCCTTTCCCAAAGCGGAGCGACGCCGTAACCGGCGCGGGCGAGATAAATTTGCAGCGCAATGGCGGACAACACGCCAGCGGTAAGCGCAGCCGCATAAACCAGCACAGGCGGCAACATTCCCGCTCGCTCTACTGTCATGCGGCCATGGAACGATGTTCCTCTGGCATGCGCAAGTCACACAAATATAACGCCCGGAGTTACACCCGGGCGTTCCACAGAAAGAAATCAGGCAGAACTAGCCGCGTCGTTCCGCCTGCCACGTTCCAGCGCAGATGCCGCCCGTCCACGAGCCGGCGCCCGTTGATGCAGCGAGATGCCCGGTGCCAATCGCGGTCTTGTCGCCCGAACTGACGTTCACAACCACACTGCCGTTCTTCGCAACATGGCCGCTGATCTGCACGCTTGCCTTGCCGGCGTTAATGAGGTGCCCGTTCGTGATCCGGACAGGGTAGCGATACGACGGTTCGCATAGGCCGGCTTTCGTCATGATTACCACGCTCCACAGCCCGTCGTAACTGGGAACGGCGTCTGCTTGCCGCAGCGTCATAGAAACCGCAACCAGGGCCATTGCCCCTAGTGCCATCCAGCTCCGCTTGCAGGCGAAAATCCTTGAATAACGCATTGCTACCCCTCCTGTAATCCCCGCCCGATGACCGCAGGGCCTGCACTCCCGCGCGATTAGTCGCAATGTGGCAGGAATTGGTTCAAATCGCCTGAGCCTACCCATACGTCGTGGGACTCGGGACTGCGTTGCCGCTGAGGAACCGACGTCCGGTTCGACCGTTGCAGAATCGAGAGCGGTGCGCGCCTCGCGCCGGCTCCGATTTCCCGCAACGCGATGAAAGGCCGAAACAATGGGCTTGTTTTCGAAGGACATCAAAAACATGAA
>DATCJI010000231.1:0-5703 GCA_036562835.1 Xanthobacteraceae bacterium
TTGGCACATTCGCGAGCGAAGGTTAGACATTGCGGGGGCGAAGGGTTTTCACTTACCCGAAGGCGCCCACATGAACATGTGCGGCACCGCTGCGCGGGTGCTGACGCCCTGGGGAAGCACGACCACGGTCGAGGGCCACGCCAGCGCGCGACAGCCCGTTGCCTAGCACGTAACCATGTCAACTCCGAGAAACGTAATGGTTCTCTGGCGCGGCCATCCAGATCGTGAGGGCAGGCGCTATTAGGAGGCTATTGATTGCGGCTGGTGGCAAGCCCGTGAGTACGATGCAATTCATGCGAAACGTCCAGCGAGCCGAAGGTTGTTTATGAGGTGTGTCTGCCTGACGAATCCGGCCAAGGCTTTGTACGCACGCTGGAACAAGGTGAACAAGCGTGCATCTCCATGGAATCTATATTGGTGTTTCGCATTGATGTCGCACGTCTTAAAAACTTTTGAGCCCTTGCGGGCGCACTACAGTTTGGTGAGCGCGCCTCGGCCCACCGAGCCCTATGGCTAAAGAAACACCCGATCGAAATTGATTTACCGAGGCGTCGCTCCGCGAGATGCTCGACGGGACACAAACGGGACACCAGTAATTCTCAAAAATGTAAGCTATTGATATTATTGGCGCTCCCTAGGGGACTCGAACCCCTGTTTTCGCCGTGAGAGGGCGATGCCGTGCCGCGCCCCAGGTTACCTTGGTGGCGATAAGGTGGCGACTCGCACGTCTACGCGAGGAGAACCGGAGAGCCCCCTCGACAAAGTTATCTTGTCTTCCAGGGGCTTAGCGTGGTTGCGGGGGTAGGATTTGAACCTACGACCTTCAGGTTATGAGCCTGACGAGCTACCGGGCTGCTCCACCCCGCGTTAAAATGGGTCCAGATTAAAAGGCGGCCGGGCGCAGTGTGCGGTTAGCCTTATCTAGCAATGGCGGTCGGCCTTGAAAAGGTCGGCGGCGCCCTTAAGCTCGACCTCTCGGCACAGCGTGGTTTCCATGGACAGCACGGTCGCCCAGACCTTCGGCACGAACTGGACGGCCGCCGGGGCGTTGCAGCGCATCGCGCGCAACAGTCTTGCGCAAGCCCACACCGCGATCTCTGATGCTGACAAACCTGAGAACGAGGCGGTACACGATTTTCGCCGCGCCATGAAACGGTGGCGCGCGCTGCTGCGGCTGATCGGACCGATCGTCGGCGCGGAAGCGCGTGTTCTGCGGGACGAGGCGCGCGATCTCGCGCGTGCCCTGGCCGGCGCCCGCGACCCCCAATCGGCCCTCGACGCACTCGCGGATATCGAGAAGCACGGCTGCGCGCTCTCGGCGGGCTCGATGGCGCACCTGCGGGAGCGCGTGCATGCGATCAGGACGCAGGCGGAGACCAGGCTCGATGCCGGCCTGCGGCGCAGCTTCTCGGCCGCGCTCGACCGGGCGAGCATGGCACTCGAGCTCTGGCTTCTGGACGCAATCACGTCCGCCGACATCGCGCATCAGCTCGCGCGCGGCTATGACGGCGCACGCTCGCTCATTCCGGCGGATTGGCAGGCGGCCACGGCCGACGAGCTGCACGAGCTGCGCAAGCGCGTGGTGATCCACCGCTACCAAATCGAGATCGCCGAGGAGTCCTGGCCGCGCTTCGTAAAAATGTGGGCGGGCGAGGCGCAACGGCTGCGCGAACGGCTGGGCAAGCACCATGACCTCGTGGTGCTGGAAACATTGACCGCCCCGCACCAGCCGCTGGCGCGCTGGCGCTCGCGCCTTGTGCCGGCCGTCAAGGCACGGCAGGCGGCGCATGTCGCCGCTGCAGCGCGCCTGGCCGCGCGGCTCTTTCACGAGAAACCGAAGGCGTTCGAGCGGCGCCTCGTTGCACTCTCAGCCACCGAAAGCCCGGAGCACGCCGATTACGATACGGCTGCCGTGCACCAGCTGCACTGAGCCGGGCTCGTTTTCAGGAATCGCCGGTGGTCGGATCGATGATCCTTTTCACTTCCGTGATCTTCGTCGCCGGAAAGCCGCTGATTTCCGCGTGCTTGCGGATAACCGCCTCGTCCCTGGCAAGGTAGACGCAGAAAGTCTTGTTCTCGGCGACGTAGCTCTCCACCCACTGGATGTCGGGCGCGAGCTGTCTCAATGCGTCGTTCGACTTGGCCGCAGCGGCACGGAGCTGCTCGCGTTCGAACGTGCCGACCTTCGGGATCTCTCTTTCGATGATGTAGCGGCGCAGCGTTGTCATTGGTTCTTCTCCGCATTCTCAAAGGTGTGAATTCTCCTAAAATCGTCCGGATGCGCAATGCGCGGCAGGGTCGCAGCAGGCCGCCAACAAAAGAAAGGCCCCGCCGAATACGCGCGGGGCTTTAGTTCAGGGAGGTCGTTCCGGTACGCCGAACGACTGCATTCCTAGTGTGCCGCCAAGCGTGTCCGGAATGTGGCGCGATTGGGTGGGGTAGCCGACGCTTGCACGCCAGGCGACGGGCAGCCCTTCAATTATCTGATTAACGCTAAGCACGGCCTTTCTTGCTCGGAGCTTCGAATATCAAATCGGATTCAGGATTCCGAAGCACTTGCCAGCTAGGAGCATGCTGCGGAGGAATGCATGCTCGCGGGCCGGTGGGACAAGCGCAGAAAGAAGCGCAAACCGAAGCATCAACCCGCATGGATCAGCTGCGGCCCGCAACGGCCGACGATCCCTGTATGCTGTGCGACCTCTCGGAGGAGGGTGCGCGTCTCGCGCCCGTGCGCTTTAAAGCCGTGCCGGACGCGTTCACGCTTGTCTTGAGCAAGGACGGAGGCTTGTGCCGGCCACGCCGCGTTGTCTGGCGGAAAAAGCTGCACATCGGCGTGCAGTTCATAGCTCCGGCGCGAGCACTGCACGCTACTCGCCTGGATTCCCGTTTGCGCGGGAATGACCGGAGAGCCAGCTCGCCCCGCTCCCTTGCAGGCGCGTTGGCGCCCGCTATATCAGCGGCGAAATCCCTTCATCAGTTGAGCGAGCGCGCATGACCACGCAAGCCGAGCCCATTGCCGAAACCCATCCATTCCAGGCGGAGGTCGCCGAGCTCCTGCGGCTGATGGTGCATGCGGTCTATTCGGAAACCGAGGTATTTTTGCGCGAGCTCATCTCGAACGCCTCGGATGCCTGCGACAAGCTGCGTTACGAAGCCATCGCGCATCCCGAGCTCATGGAAACGGGCGGCGCCCTGTCGATCCAGATCAAGCCCGACAAGGAAGCCGGCACCCTGACCATCGCCGACACCGGCATCGGCATGGATCGGCAAGAGCTCATCCAGGACCTCGGGACGGTGGCGCGCTCGGGCACGCGGGCATTCATCGGCCGGCTGGAGCAGGCGCAGGACGGCTCGGGCCTCATCGGGCAGTTCGGCGTCGGTTTCTATTCCGCCTTCATGGTTGCCGACCGCATCGAGGTGATCAGCCGGCGTGCCGGCGTCAGCGAGGTGTGGGTCTGGCGCGCCTCGGGAGGCGCCGAGTTCGCGATCACGCCGGCGAGCGAGGAGCAGGCCGCGCGTGTTCTGCGCGGAACCGAGGTGGTTCTGCACCTGAAAGAAGAAGCAAAGAAATATCTCGAGACCTACGATCTCGAGCGCATCGTGCGCACCTATTCGGATCACATCCTGTTTCCCATCGAGCTGATCGCGAAGGAAGGTGCCCCGCACCAGATCAACAAGGCGAGCGCGCTTTGGCAGCGGCCGAAATCGGAGCTCAACCCCGAGGAATACAAGGAGGCCTACCGCACCATAGCCGGTGGCCTCGACGAGCCGGCCCTGACCATCCATTACCGCGCGGAAGGGCGGCAATCCTACGCGGTGCTCCTGTTTGCACCGTCACGTGAGCCGTTCGACCTCTATGACCCGGCACGCAGGAGCCACATCAAGCTTTACGTACGGCGGGTCTACATCACCAGCGATGCCGAGCTCCTGCCGTCATATCTGCGCTTCATGCGCGGTGTCGTGGACAGCGAGGACATGCCGCTCAACATCTCCCGCGAGATGCTGCAGAACAACCCGCAGGTGGCGCAAATCAGAAAGGCGCTCACCGGACGCGTGCTCAGCGAGCTGGAGAATCTCGCCACGAGCCAGCCGGAGGAATACGCGAAGGTATGGCTCGCTTTCGGCAAGGTGCTGAAGGAAGGCATCTACGAGGATTATGAGCGGCGCAACCAGCTCCTCGCGCTGGTGCGGTTTGCCACCACGACCAGCGCCACCCCGCGCTCGCTCAAGGAATACGTCGCGGATCTTAAGCCCAACCAGACCGAGATCTACTACCTGATCGGAGACAGCGCCGAGCGGCTCAAAGCCAACCCCAAGCTGGAGGCTGCCCGCGCCCGGGGCATCGAAGTGCTGCTCTTGACCGATCCGGTCGACGCGCTGTGGACGTCCATGCCTGCTGATTTCGAGGGCAAGCCACTCAAGTCGCTCAGCCAGGGCGAGGTCGATTTCAGCCTCGTGCCAGTGCAGGACAAAGAGGCAAAAAAAGAGGAAGCGACGCCGGCCGCAGCGGCCGTGGACGATGCGGCTGTACTTGCGGCGGTGAAAACCGCGCTGGGCGATCGTGTGTCCGGCGTGCGCGCCTCGCAGCGGCTGACCGACAGCCCCGCTTGTCTCGTCGCGACGGGCGGAGGATTTGACCGCGAGCTCTCGCGCCTGCTCGCGAAACAGAACCGCGGTGGATTGACCAAGCCGGTGTTCGAGCTGAACATGCATCACGCCATTGTCAGGGCGATTGCGCGTGCCAAGGAGCGCGCGCGCGACGACGATGTCGCCGATCTGGCCGAGCTTCTGTTCGATCAGGCGCGCATTCTGGACGGCGAGGTGCCGGACGACCCGGCGGCGTTCGCCGGCCGCGTGAACCGGCTCGTCGTGCGCGGCCTCACTGCAGCGCAGGCGTAACCCGGCAACTGTGTCCCGGATGCGGTGCAGCGAAGCGGTGCACCGCTGGTCCGGGACCGCCAGGGAGCGGATCGGTCCCGCATCTGCGCGGGACACGGGTTACTCTGCAAACCCCGCGATGTAAACTAAGTGACATGCGCGTGCTCGTCGTTGGCGCCACGGGGCTGATCGGGACGGCAATTGCCACGCGCCTCGTGAAACTTGGACATTCGGTCGTTGGCGCAAGCCGCGGCCCGCCACGAGGCGGGCTCTTGCGCATGGAGCATTTCTCAATCGATGTTTCGCGCGCGGTTGACCCTTCGGACTGGCAGCCGCACCTCCAAGGGATTAATGCGGTGGTCAACTGCGCCGGCGTTTTTCAGGACAGCCCGCGCGATTCTACGGAAGGAGTACATGCCCGCGGAGCGGCCGCGCTGTTTGCGGCCTGCGCGAGATCCGCCGTGCGCCGGGTTATCCATATCTCCGCCGCAGGTATCGATCGCGCCGCGCCAACGCGGTTCTCGCGCAGCAAGCTCGAGGGCGATCGTGCGCTCATGGCGCTTGACCTCGACTGGGTGATCCTGCGGCCTTCGGTGGTGATCGGCAGAGGCGCCAATGGCGGAAGCGCGCTCATCCGCGGTCTCGCTGCGTTGTCCATCAGACCTGTCCTGAATGATACCGGCGAGCTTCAGGTCGTTCAGCTCGAGGACCTGGTCGAGACCGTGGTGTTCTTTCTTGCGCCCGATGCGCCCGCACGCGAGGTAATCGAGCTTGTGGGACTGCGGCGGTGGGCGTTTGACGATATTGTCGCCCTGTTTCGCAGAT
>DATCJI010000282.1:0-4336 GCA_036562835.1 Xanthobacteraceae bacterium
GGGGAGGGGGACCGCGCGAAGCGCGGTGGAGGGGGCATACGCATCAGATGCAGCGTGATGCCCCCTCCACCACCCTGCGCTCGCTTCGCTCGCTCCCGGGTGGTCCCCTCCCCCGCTCCGCGCTTCGCGCTTCGCAGGGGAGGATAGCGCGTCCTGCTGCTTGCGCTGTGGATTGCTTCACGCCGCGGAGGATGAGTGCCCCGTCAGCGGGCCGTCGGCCTTTTTCCAGGCATCGATGCCGCCGGTGATGTGCGCGGCACCGGCAATACCCGCATCGAGGGCGGCCGTAACCGCCATGGCCGAGCGTTCGCCGTAGGCGCAGTAAAACAAGAGGCGCTTGCCGGTCGCGCAGGCGAGCTCATGCAACATGCCGCCCGGACCGACGTGCTCGGCAAGGCCGCTATAGGGCGCGTGCAGCGAGCCCGGAATAACCCCGTGCTTCTGCCGCTCCGCGCTCTCGCGCAAATCGACAAAAGCAAACTCGGTGCGGCCGCCGAGCGCAATCGCCTCGCGCGCCGTGAGCGCGCAGCCGCGGCGCACGAGCTCGTCCTGCGCCAGGCCAACGCGCATGTTGGCGGGCACCGCCACGTCCATCATCTTCGGGTTCGGCAGCTTCAGGTTGTTCATCAGCTCGACGTATTCGGCTTCCGATTTCACCTGCAGGCGCGGGTTGAAGCGCTTCTCCTCGCCGATCGTGGAGACGGTCTCCCCTTTGTAGTCTTGCGCCGGAAAGATCATGGTCTCCTCGGGCAGGCGCAGCAGTTTGTTGAAGATGGAATCGTATTGCGCATGCGCATTGCCGTTCTGAAAATCCGTGCGTCCGGTGCCGCGAATGAGCAGCGTGTCGCCGGTGAACACGCGGTCGCCCATGAGAAAGCTGTACGAATCGTCGGTGTGGCCGGGCGTGTAGAGCACGTCGAGCGCAATGCCTTCGATGGTGAGCTTGTCGCCTTCGCCAAGGCGCATGGAGACCACATCGGCCCGGCTGCGCTCGCCCATGACGGTCACGCAGTGGGTGCGGTCGCGCAATGCGCCGAGGCCGGTGATGTGATCGGCGTGCAGATGCGTGTCGACAGCCTTCACCAGGCGCAGATCGAGCTCTTTTACAAGCTGGAGGTAGCGCTCGACCTTTTCCATCACCGGATCAATGATCAGCGCTTCCCCGCCGTGCCGGCTGGCGAGCAGATAGGTGTAGGTACCGGACGTCGAATCAAAAAGCTGACGAAAGATCATCAGGCGCAAAGATATCAAAAACGCGAGCGCGGTGGAATCGGCTGCCGATCAGCTGGACGGTTTCGGCTCAACGGGCAGGTCCGCGCGCGCGCCCCATTCGGCCCAGGATCCGTCGTAGAGGGCCTTTGGCTCCTTGCCGAGCGCATCGAGCGCGAACCAGAGAATTGCCGCGGTTACACCCGAGCCGCAGCTGGTGATGATCGGCCGCTCCATATCGACGCCGCCCGTAGCAAATGCGCGCTTGAGCTCCTCGGGCGGCCGCAGGCATCCGTTCTCGATAAGGGCGGTCGCAGGTACATTGAGTGCGCCCGGCATATGGCCGGAACGCAGTCCGGGACGCGGCTCCGGCGCTTGACCGTTGAAGCGATCCGCCGGACGCGCGTCGACGATCTGTGCCGATTTGCCGGCAAGCGCCGTGCGCACCGCATCGAGTGAGGCCACGAGCTCGGCGCGCTTGCGCGCACGAAAGACACGCCGCGCGCGCCTCGCGGTTCCGCTTTCCAGGGGGCGGCCTGCGCGCGCCCACTTCGGCAGGCCACCGTCGAGGATGAACACCTTCTCGGCGCCGAACACCCGGAATGTCCACCACACGCGCGGCGACGCCATCAGCGGGCCGGCTTCATAGATCACGATCGTGTTGGTATCGGCGATGCCCAGGGCGCCCACTTCCGCCGCGAACTGCTCCGCGCCGGGCAGCATGTGCGGCAACGGGCTTGTGCGGTCCGCGATCTGATCGATGTCGAAGCGCACCCCACCTGGAATGTGCCCCGCCAGATATTCCGCCGCGGCATCGCGCTGCATCGCGGGCAAATACCAGGAGCCGTCCACGACGACGAGATCGCTCGCGCCGAGCTTTGCTGCGAGCCAGTCCGTCGTTACCAGCCAGCGGCTTGCAAGCGCTGTTTCGGTGTTAGAACCGCTCATGCCGAGACGTAGGGAATGGCGACTTGCGGCTTGCGCTCGAGCCATTCCGGCACGGGAAGCTTTTTCTCGCGCAGGAATTTCGGGTTAAAGAGCTTGGACTGATAGCGCGTGCCGGAATCGGCAAGAATGGTGACGATGAGGTGCCCTGGACCCAGATCCTTTGCGAGCCGGATAGCGCCGGCAACATTGATGCCGGTCGAGCCGCCGAGGCACAGCCCCTCGTGCTCGATCAGATCGAACAGAACCGCCACCGCCTCGTCATCGGGAATGAGGTAGGGCTTGTCCACCTTGATGTCCTCGATAATCGCCGTCTTGCGGCCGAGCCCAATCCCTTCCGTGATGGAGCCCCCCTCGGACGCTTTCACTTCGCCATGCGCAAACAGATTGTACATCGCTGCGCCCCTCGGATCGGCGATGCCGATGACGATGTCTTTTTTCTTCTCGCGGAGAAACGTGGACGTGCCCGCGACAGTGCCGCCCGTGCCGATGGCGCAGATGAATGCATCGACCCTGCCTTCCGTCTGCCGCCAGATTTCGGGTCCGGTGGAGACATAGTGCGCTTTTCGATTGTCGAGATTATTCCACTGGTCGGCGAACAGCACGCCGTGCGGCTCGCGTTTGCGCAGCTCGTCTGCGATGCGCCGGCCGATATGCTGATAATTGTTCGGATTGCCGTAGGGTACGGCAGGCACTTCGATCAGCTCGGCGCCGCATGCGCGCAGCGCATCCTTCTTCTCCTGGCTTTGCGTCTCCGGAATGACGATGAGTGTGCGGTAGCCGCGCGCATCGGCAACGATCGCAAGCCCGATCCCGGTGTTGCCGGCAGTGCTCTCGACCACGAGTCCGCCCCGCTCGAGCTCCCGGCGCTTCTCCGCTTCCAGAATCATCTGCCGCGCCGGCCGGTCCTTCACCGACTGACCCGGGTTCATGAATTCGGCCTTGCCCAGGATGATGCAGCCCGTCACTTCAGAGGCGCGCCGCAGCTTGATCAGGGGGGTGTGGCCGATCGCTTCAACGACATCCGGAACGCTGTGCATGCATGCAATCCCGAGGAGCATTTGGACCGTAGTTGACGATGCGGGCCGGGACAATACTGCCGCATCGCCTCAAATGCGATGCATCCCTGCAATCTTGTCGAAACCATAACGTCCGTTTCGCGCGCGTTCATCAGCCGCTGAATGTGCCCGAGCTCCTGCGGCAGGCAGACCAGGCGCTGTATCACGCCAAGGAGCGCGGCCGGAATCGCGTCGAGCTCGCAACGCTCGATCTCGTGCTGCCGGGCAAGGACGCCGCCTCCGCACAGCTCGCCCCCAGAACCGCCGCCTGACAAGGCTATCCTCCCCTGCGCAGCGCGAAGCGCGGAGCGCACGCAAGTTTGTGTGCGGTAGATCGCGCGGATACCCTAATCTAGCCCCGTCATCCGGAGGCGCTCGGCGCAACGCGCCGAGCCTCGAAGGATAATCGGCCACGATCCGGGCCGTATCCTTCGAGGCTCGCTCGCTTCACTCGCTCGCACCTCAGGATGACGGATCACACGAGTGCTTCTGGCGCACGCGAGAATAGGCGCGGCGCATTGAAGGGCGGGGCGCGCTTCCCTAAGCTGCGAGCCACCAAAATACAAAGGAAAAATCCGCATGCATGCGTGGCTACGCACGACGATCCCATACGTCTTTGCCGCTCTTGCACTGTTCTCTTCGGTATCCTCCCGCGCGCAGGAATATCCCGCGCATCCGATCAAGATCATCGTGCCTTTCGGCGCCGGCGGACCCGCCGACGTGTATTCACGCGTGGTCGCGCAGCATCTCTCAGATGCATTGAAACAGCCCGTGATCGTCGAGGATCGCCCGGGTGCCGGCTCGATCATCGGCAGCGACGTAGTCGCAAAATCGCCGCCCGACGGCTACACGCTCCTCACAATCTCGAACACGCACACGACAAACGAATCGGTTGTCCCCAACAAGCCCTTTCACCTTGTGCGCGATTTCACGCCCGTGGCGGCGCTGAATTTCTCCGATCTCGTGATGGTCGTGCATCCGTCCGCGCCGGTGAAAGATCTGAAGGAATTCATTGTGCTCGCGAAGGCAAAGCCGGGCGCGCTCAATTATGCATCCTCGGGGACCGGCACGCCGTATCACATGGCCGCCGAATTGTTCAAAGCGATGACGGGCACGGATATCGT
>DATCJI010000289.1:0-9045 GCA_036562835.1 Xanthobacteraceae bacterium
TGATCGAGCGAGGCGCCGGCGGCTTCGAATGTTCGTTTGAGGTTGTCGAGCACATAGGCGGTCTGCAGCTCGATGTCGGAGCCATAGAAAGGAAACCCGGCGCGCTTGCGCGCCTCGGCGGGGACGCCCTCCCTGAAATCGCTCGCGAGCTGGCCTGCGGCGAAAATCAGATCTCTGGCAATGAATGCCTCGCTATAGTTGGCGAGCGGGCGCGGCGCCCCTGACTGAACGACCTTGAACGACATGTTGACCTCCATGGGCGCGTGTCCCGGGCGCGGCGCAACACGCAGTGATGCGCCGCAGAACCGGGACCGTTACGGTCTGCGGTGGTCCCGGAGCAGCGGTGCACCGCTTCGCGCTGCACCGCATCCGGGACACATTGCCTTGGCCGCGCATCAGGCGCGGGCGTCCGTTTCCTTTACCTCGACGATGCGCACCATGTGGGTGACCAGGGTCGGGTCGCCCTTCTGATCGAACTTGAATGGCCCGCGCACGCTCTTGTAATCGGTCTGGCGCAGCGCGTTGCGCACCGCCGTGCGGTCGGCATCCTTGGCGCGCTCGATCGCCAGAAGCGCGATGTTGATCGCATCGAACGCCTGCGCGTGCACATAATCGGGCGACTTGTTATAGGTCTTCTGCATGAGCGCGATGAAGGCCTGCGCCTCCGGCAATTTCGAAGAGGTCGCGGGGCTGAAATGGGTGGGATAGATCACTCCATTGGCCGCTTCCTTGGCGAGCTCGAGAAATGCCGGCGCGGCAATTCCGTCCGAGCCGAAGCGCGGAAGCTCCCACCCCATCTGCTTGATCTGCCGGTGAATGAGCGCGCCTTCGGTGTAGCGCGACCATTCGACGAGCGCGTCGGGATTGCTGGCGCGAATGCGGGTGAGCTGCGCCGTGAAGTCGAGGTCGCCGCGCGAATAGCGCTCCTCGGCGGTGATGCTCATGCCGTGTTTCTTGCCCGCGTCCACGAAGGCGTCGAAGCCGCCTTTGCCGAAATCGTCGTTGACGTAAAGGAAGCCGAAGCGCTTGAGATTGGGCATGCGCTCGTTCATGAAATCCACCATGTCGCCGACGAGCTTGCGGTCGGGAACCGCGGAGCGAAACACCCACTCATTGCCTTGTGTGGTGATGCGCTGCGCCGTGCCGCTCACCACGATTTGCGGCAGCTCCTCCTAACGGAAGACCTGCGCCGCGGCGAGGCTCGCCGGGCTGCTCACGCTGCCGATCGCAAGCGTGACCTGATCGCGCGTGGCAAAGCGGCGCGCGACGACGGCGGCCTCCTCGGGTTTGCCCGCGTCGTCGCCGATGATCACCTCGACGGGACGGCCGATGACGCCTCCGGATGCGTTCTTTATGTTGACCACCATCTCGACCGCTTCGCGAATGCTCTGGCCTTGCGCTGCGGCATTGCCCGACATGGGGCCGAACGCGCCGATCTTGATGGGCGCTTTTGCCTGCGCGCGCACCGTGCGCGACAGTCCCGCAACCGCGCTCGCGCAAATTCCCCCGACAACAAACGATCGTCGATGCATGGCGGTCCCTCCCTCTTCATCCGTTCGTCCCCGCGAAAGCGGGGACCCAGCAAATTTTCTGGATTCCCGCTTGCGCGGGAATGAGCGGATCGAACTGCCTGAAGCTTGGCGGAAGCTACACCAGCGCTGTGACGTGCGCTACGGTATGCGACGTTCTGGCGTGACACCCGCATCAGCACCGAGATAGCTCGCGCGCACGTGTGCATTGTTCAGCAACTCGGCCTCGGTGCCGGTGAGCGTGATTTTGCCCATTTCCATCACGTAGCCCCGGTCGGCAATGCGCAATGCGAGGTTCGCATTCTGCTCCACCAGAAGAATCGTGATGCCGGAATCGCGGAAGCCGCGGATGCACCCCATGATCTCGTCGACCATCAGCGGAGCGAGGCCGAGAGAGGGCTCATCCAGCATGAGCAGCCTGGGACTGCTCATCATGGCGCGGCCGAATGCAAGCATTTGTTGCTCGCCTCCCGAGAGCGTCCCCGCGCGCTGCTTGCGCCGCTCCGCCAGCCTCGGGAACTGCTGAAAGACGCAATCGAGGCGCGTGCGCACGTCCCGCCCGCTGCGGGCGAGGTACGCGCCGGCGCGCAGATTGTGCTCGACGGAAAGATCCGGAAATACGCGTCTGCCCTCGGGCACCTGCACGACGCCGAGCGCTACAATCGCATCGGGGCCGAGCTTCGTAATATCGGCATCCTCGAACTCGATGCGGCCCGCGCACGCCCGAATAAGCCCGGACACTGTCTTGAGCATGGTGCTCTTGCCGGCGCCGTTCGCGCCCACGAGGGTGACGATCTCGCCGCGACCGACTTCGAGCGAAATGGCATGCAGGCAGACGACGTCGCCGTAACCGGCGACGACTCCCTTAAGCTCGAGCATCTGGAGTGTCTGCTGGCCTGCCCAGATACGCCTCGATCACTTCGGGATTGCCCCGGATCTGCGCGGGCGTGCCGCTTGCGAGCCTGCGGCCGTGATTGAGCACCGTGACCTCGTCACAGACCTGCATGACCACGTCCATATGGTGCTCGACGAGAACGACGCTCATACCCGCATCGCGGATGCTACTGATCAGCTGGCTTATGTGCCGCGCCTCGATTTCATTGAGACCGGCTGCGGGCTCGTCGAGCAGGATCACGAGCGGCATGGCGACAACAGCGCGGGCAATCTCCAGGAGGCGGCGATGCCCGTCGGGGAGGGCGCCGGCGCGCGTTTGCGCGCGACCATCAAGCCCCACGAACCGCAGCGCCTCAATGCAGCGCTCGCGTATGCTGTGTTCCTCCCGGCTGCAGCGCGGAGTGCGCAGTACCGCGCCGAAAAACCCGCAGCGGGTGCTCGCATGCAGTCCGACCGCGACATTGTCGACTGCGGTCATGTCGGCAAACAATTTGACGTTCTGAAATGTCCTGCGCACTCCCATGCGGGCGCGTTCGGCGCTTGACCGCCGTGCCATGTCATGGCCGCAGAAGCGCAACGCACCGCCGCTCAATGCCAGTGCACCGGCGATAAGGTTGAGCAGCGTCGTCTTGCCGGCTCCATTCGGGCCAATGAGCCCGTGCACCGTGCCGCATCGCAGCTTGAAATCGACGTCATCCACGGCGCGCACTCCGCCGAACAGGCGTGTGACACCACTCGCTTCCAGCAGTGCGTCGGAACCCGCGTCGCTCAAGGCAGCATCTTTCGTGGCTGCCAGGATGGCACGATGCGCCCAAGCACAGCGCCGAAGCGGCGCGCGATGCCGCGGCACAGCGCGGCCAGCCCACCTTCGCCGAACAGCATCGTGGCGATCAGGATCGCGCCGAACGCGGGCATGCGATAGTCGCCGAGCTCGCGCAGGAGCTCGGGCACGGCCACGACGAGCGAAGCGCCAAGCACGGCGCCCGGCAGGCTGCCCATCCCGCCCACGACGACCATGATCAGGATCTCGATCGATTTCCAGAATGAAAAGTCGTTGGGCGCGAGGTACCGCACCTCGTGCGCGTAAAGCGAGCCCGCGATCCCCGCCGCGAATGCGGCAATAACGAAGCACTGGCTCTTGTAGAAGGTGACATTGATGCCGCTTGCCGCCGCCGCATCGGCACTCCTAGCGGATCGCATTGATCGCTCGCCCGAAGCGTGTGCCGTCGATGCGCGCGAGCAGAAAATACACGAGCGCAGCGACCCCGGCGCACAGATAATAGCTGTGCATGGGGTGGCGCAGCACGAAACCGAACAGTGTCGGACGCGGAATGCCGATGAACCCGAACGAGCCGCCGGTGAGCCACTCCTCGTTCTTGAGAACGAGATAAACCAGGATGGAAAAACCGAGCGTGGCGACCGCCAGATATGCGCCGGTCAGGCGCGTGATCGGCACCATAAGCAGGCTTGCAAGAGCGGCCGCCGCCCCCGCGAGCAGCAGCGCAATCGGAAACGGTATGCCGAAATTAACCGTAAGAATGGCGGAGGCGTAGGCGCCGATGCCGTAGAACGCGCCCTGGCCGATCGAGAGCTGCCCGGAATAGCCGAGCAGGACCTGCAGTCCCATTGCGGCGATTGACGCAATCGCGATGAGGCTGAGCACATGCAGGATGAACTTGTCGGTTTCAATCCAGGGAACAACGAAGAGGCCAAACAGCGCCACGAGCATGGCAACCGGCGCGCGAGCGCGTGTCACAGGCGCAGCTCGTGCTAGGAGCGCCGCTGCCACAGACCGACGAGCCCATCCGGCAGAAACAAAAGAATGGCAATCAACAGCAGCATGCCGATGCCGTCCTTGTAGGCCGAAGATAGAAACACTGCGCTGAAGGTCTCGAGAAGCCCAAACAGGATGCCGCCCAGCATCGCGCCGGTGATGCTGCCAATGCCGCCCAGGATCGCGGCAACGAAACCTTTGAGCCCGGTGATGAACCCCATTTCGAAGAATGCAAAAAACATGGAGCCCAGCATCACGCCCGCCGCGCCCGCTATCAGTCCGGCGAGCCCGAACGTATAGGCCGTCATGCGCGTTTCATTCGCGCCCATGAGCTGTGCTGCCTCGGCGTCCTGCGCCATGGCCTGCATCAGGATGCCTGTGCGCGTGTGATTGAGAAAGAGCTGCAGCGCGAGCATGATTGCGATTCCCATGACCATGACCCAGAACAGCTGCGCCGATATGCGCAAGCCTGCAAACGAGTAGGCCTGGCTGGCAAACAGCTCAGGAAAACGCAGCGGCTCCGAACCCCAGATCAGCCGCGCCGCGTTCATGCACAGGATGGACATGCCCACGGTCGCGGTGATCACGTTCATGAGTCCCACGCGACGCCGCCACAGCGTGCGGTAGACTGCAAGCTCCATCGTCATCGCAACGATGCCCGAGGACAGCATAGCCACCGTGAGCACGCCGACGAGCGCTAGAGCGGGAATGAGCCACAACGAGGTCAAGGCGCACATCGCGCCGAGCATCATCACCTCGCCCTGGGCGAAATGAATAATGTTGGTCGCGCGCATGATCATGGCAAAGCCAAGCGCGACGAGGCTGTAGACGCAGCCAATGGCGACGCCGCCGACCAAGAGGTCGAGAAACTGAGCGAAGCTGAGCATCAGAAAACAGGGGTGGGAGCACCGAGGGCGCATACCGATCCACACGGTTGTTCCACGCCGGGATGCCTTCCTTTACATGGATCCTTTGTCGTCTTGTCTACATTCGTGCTCGCGCATCTGTCATCCGTGTCTGCTTGCTGCAACCCGGCTTTCAGGATATTGAATGGCGGGGCGGGTAATGGGGATTGTTGGAGGATCCCTGTGGCCCGTGTACGTGTGTTGCATCCCGATTTCGGCCTGTTCTGGCCTTCCCGCACCTTTTTACGAAAACTCTGCATTGCTGCCGGGTTTCTTGCAGGCGGCGTGATCGCAGGAACTCAAGGTATTCTGTTGCTCTCCGGCGAGGAGGAACGAGACGCCCGGACGGCGTTCGCCCTCGCCCCGCCCGAACCAGCCACACCCCCGCCTGCCAGCCGAGCCACAGTCGAGAGAACTGCTCCCTCAGTTACGGAGAAAGGTCCTCGCTCCACTATTATGATGCCACCTCCCCCATCCATATTGGCCCAGCCGCAAAGACCGGAGCCAAAGGTGATTCGGGTCGAGCGCAAGCCGATGCAATCGATCGAGCCCAAAATAGCCAGCAAGTCGGACGCGAAATCCCCCTGCCGCTCGGACGCGGGCGCCTGTAGTGCGACCGAACGCACGATTCCCGCAACAGCTACCGATCGCGTGGATCGTCCCTTGCCCCCACCTGTTCAGGTTGCGACCGCTCCCGCACTCCCCGAGAATACGACCCCGAGCGTCCGGGCTGAGCCGACGCCGGGCACGCACGAGAGCACGCCCGAAAGCGCCATTGCGGTCATCCCTCCGCCGGCGGCGGTTAGGCCCCCTGTACACCACCAGCATAGAGTCACGCGCGAGGTGAGCCGGAGTCGGTCAGAAAGCTCGCGCAGCTATTCGTCTTCCTATTCCTATCATCCCGCGCGACAGGGCGGCGGCTATGCCGGCTTGTGGTAATGAGTGATCACCAGAGCGGAGGATGCTCGAACTGACCTCCCTTTGCCATCAAGCCGGCTGCGGCGACGCAGTCGGTCGCGGCTGCATGACGCGCCAATCGCGTCGAGTGCGCCCATTGGGTAATCGCTAGCGCGGCAAGCAGGCCTGCCGCGACAAATGCCAGGCATTTGCGTAACCGATAAGCGGCTGCGTGTTTGTGTCTCAGGGCAATCATGGTACCGCTCCAGGTCTAGTGCTCGCGCACACACACACACACACCGGCGCTGAGCCGAGCGCTTGGCCTGAACATCGCACGCTCAAGCGCGTGCAACAGTGAGGAAGCTCACACAAGCTGCAGGTTGCGGCACGTGTGCCGGGCGGGCGACATGGCAGTTTGATTGCGTTCACTCGTCAGTGGCCGTGACGATGTCGGGATTGCTACAATGAATCGGAAACTGCTTTGGCTGTTTCTTTCCCGCGGACGATCTGAATCGAGCGTCGGGAACTTTCTTTCTGTACAACCGTTCATGCACTCCGGAGCAGCTTTGTAAGCTGCCCCACGTGCCTCTGGGTTGGGGGCGTCGGAGCAAGAGGCATGCGCCCTGTCCGGATTTTATTTGTCACTCCCGAATTCGGGGATTTCGTCAAGGTTGGCGGCTTGGGAGAAGTATCAACGGCATTGCCGCGCGCTCTCGGTCGACTTTGCGATATCCGCGTGCTGGTGCCGGGCTATCGCCGCGTTGTCAGCAGGCCCGAGCCGATCGAAATTGTCGGGGCTTGCAACGCCTTTGCCGGCCTGCCGGCATGCTCCATAGGGCGCTTGCGCACCGCAGACGGCATGACCGTATACGTGGTGCTATCGAGTGAGCTCTATGACCGGGATGGCACGCCGTATCTGAACGACAAAGGTCGCGATTGGCAGGACAATGACATTCGCTTCGGCCGTTTCGCTGCTGCCGCCGCCGACCTGGCGCAGGGTCTCGTCGATGCGGACTGGAAGCCCGATCTCGTCCATGTGAACGATTGGCATTCGGCACTGGTGCCTGCGTATCTGCATTGGAGAAGCGCGGGCGTACCCACGATTCTCACCATTCACAATCTCGCCTACCAGGGCCTGTTCCCGCGCGACACGCTCGCGCGCATCGGCGCGCCGCCGAGCGCGTTCGACATCAACGGTCTCGAATTCTACGACAAGGTGTCGTTTCTCAAGGCCGGTCTCGTCTACGCAAGCCATCTCACCACGGTGACCTATGCGGACGAGATCACCACGCGCAGTTCGGCTGCGGACTCGACGGCCTTCTGCGCCTGCGTGCCGAAAGGCGGCAGCTCACCGGCATCCTCAACGGCGTGGACCGCAGTTGGGATTCGCGCACCTGCCCGGATCTCGCGAGCACCTATGAATGCGGCAACTGGAAAGGCAAGCGCGCGAATGCAGACCACGTGCGCAACGCGTTTGGGCTTGCAATCTCGCGCGGGCCGCTGTTCGGCCTTGTTGCGCGTCTGGTGCATCAGAAAGGCGTCGATCTCGTGCTCGAGGCGGCGGATGCCATCGTATCCGCCGGCGGCCAGATCGTGGTCACCGGCACGGGCGAGAGGTATCTCGAGCACGCGCTGCAGGCAAAGAGCCGGAGCTACGCGCAATCAATCGCCGTGAATATCCGTTACGACGAGGGTGAGGCGCGCCGCATTTTCGCGGCCTCCGACTTCATGCTGATGCCATCACGTTTCGAGCCCTGCGGGCTCACCCAGATGTACGCGCAAAAATTCGGCTCGCTTCCCATCGGGCATCACACCGGAGGGCTTGCAGACACGATCGAGGACGGCAAGACCGGTTTTTTGTTCCGCGAGCCGTCGCTCGGCGGACTGCTCGGCGCCGTATGCCGCGCCTTTTCCACGTACGCATCGAAGCGCCAGCTCAACAGCATGCGCCGCAAGGCCATGGAGCGCGTTTTCAGCTGGGAGGATGCGGCGCAGACTTACGGCGAGCTTTATCAGCGCGTCGCGCAGTAGCTACTGCGCAGCGGTGTCGCCCGCCCGCGCGCGCGCCTCCTGCACCATGCGCGCGCGGCTCTCGCGGAGGCTTGCCGCGAGCTTGTGCCAATTGCCTTTCGGCTGCACGTGTGCCGGATCGTTGCCCGGCATGGGGCGATAGAGTCCGTATTTGCCGCCGTGCTTGTCGAGCCAGCGCCACACCACCTCGGCGTGGCCATCCTGGCTCGTGACGTCGACCGCCTGGCCGTGTCCGTATCCGCCGGTGCGCGCTTTTCCACCATGCAGCGAATTGCTGGTGCCGGCCTTGAGCCCCGAGGCAAGGCTCTGGCGATAGTCGTCGCGGAAGGCGGAAAGCATGGACCAGGGGACGCCGGCTGCGTCCATGGCATGCCCCGCATGATAGAGCTGCTCCTTGAAATCCGGATCCATGCCGCCGATCACGTAAGCCGGCATCGACAGGCCGAAGCGCTTTGCGGCCGTCGGATCCTTCCACGTGAAGTCGCCGGTCGAATCGCGCTTGACCGGAGAGCGCTGGTAGACCTCCCACAGATACGCGTCGACGTCTGCAATGAGCGGCCGTGCGTGCTTGACTGCGCCCGCCTGAGCGGCGGGCGCTGGCCGCACTATCTGCTGGGTGATGCTCGCCGTGGTCGCGGGCTCGTCGGGTGTGTTTGACTCAAAACGGGAGGCCATGCCGCTTGGCGGCATCGACGCAAAGCTCCAGGCAATCGATGCCTCCCATTCCGCCACCACGTCGTCGTCCTCGAGCGGACCTTGCGCAATCGGCGGCGACACAGGCGGCGACAATCTGTCGGTCACCCAGGCGCCGTCACGCGGCGCCGGATACGGGCTCGAAGAGGCAAGCGGCACAGCCACGAAGAACACCAGAGCGCCGCACAAAACGCCGCCGACGCCGAGCGCGGCATGCGAAATCCGATCAGCCGAGAGGCCCCCGCGAGGTGACCGCATCACTTACGCCCGCACACTTACAGATGAGAAGAGATCGCCCCCGATCGCCTGCGGAACGGCAGAG
>DATCJI010000080.1:0-2449 GCA_036562835.1 Xanthobacteraceae bacterium
GCCGCTGTGCCGGCTTGTGCGGGGCCACTAAGTCGGCCGCTGCGAATCAGCCGCACGGCGGAGCGCACCACACTATCGGCCATAACAAGAACAGTTACGGTTGCACCGCTGACGATGTCGACCTGAGGCGGACGTGCGGCACCGCTCGCAACAGGGCCAATGTTCTTGCCTACCAGCTTGTTTATCGCCTCGATGATTCGCTTTTCCGGGATGCCAACGAGAACGATTGGTTCTTTGTGCTCAACGAGCTTGATGCCTGTGATCACGCCCTCGAGGTCAATGCCGACCAAGAGGTGAATGGGCTTGCCCGAGTACCCTACTGCATTCGTGAAATCCGAGTTCAAGTAGACGTAGCCAAGCAGCCGGTCCCCCCGGTAGGCGGGGACAAGCGGCGGATCGCCTTCGGGCGAACCCAAACGCTCAGCGCCTGGTACAAGCTCAGCGGGCTGCGCCTTTGGCACGAATTCCGTCAGCCGGCTCGCCGCAAGCGTCTGTCCAACCGGAAGCGCGAGCGTGATAAGCGCAAGCAAAGCTGAAACCAGTCGAGGTGTCACGTACAAACGAGTGCCGTTGCTGTAGGGTTGATGAATTGGGTCCCTGGGACGCTCTGCCGAGCATCGCGGCTCGCCCCCTCTCCCGCCCGTTCCTAACACGAAAAGAGTGTGATGTGACCGGACGCTATCGCATTTCAGTAGGATGCTCCTTGATCTGCCGCAAGCTCCGTCTATAGCCCATATTATCTGCCCGAAGCAGTTCAATCGCCCTAAGAGGCTGCATGTCGACGCTGAAGCAAGAGCCTCCCCAGGCCGTTCAGTCGATGGAAGAATTATTCGCCATCGCGTACTCCATGGAGCAAGAGGCCGCCAATCGCTATTCGCAGATCGCCGCGATCCTTCGTATTCAGGACAACCCTGCTCTGGCCGAAATTTTCGAGCGCTTAGCTGCCCAGGAACGGCTGCATCTAGAGGGAGTCATCCACTGGTCCGAGCAGCAGAAAGGAACGCCGCCTGACCCTGCCCACCTACCTTGGCAAGTCCCGGAAACCTTTGATGATGAGGGGGCCGGAACGATGGACCCCCGCGTTCTTACGGCTTACCGGTCGCTGGCCATGGCGGTACGTAACGAGGAGCGCGCCTTCGGCTTCTGGACCTACGTGGCCGCGCATGCCGAGCAGCGGGAGGTGCGGCGCGCCGCCGAGGCGATGGCGGCCGAGGAACTTGAACACGTCGCGATCCTGCGCCGTGAGCGCCGGTTAGCTTATCACCAGGAGCGAGGGAGCGCCGCGGGGCAACTGCTGCTTGAAATAGACATCGCCGATCTCGAATCGCATCTATCGGATCGGCTGGGCAAGGCCACGAATACTACGCGGGCGCAGGATGCCGCAGGCATGCAACGTTTCGCGTTGGAAGCAAGGAAGATTGCCGAGGAGCTGCGGCGAGAGCCGCTCGCCTCTGCACAGAGTACCGTCTGGAGGGGTGCCGTGCCAGATGAAATCGTCGCGTTATCAAGTTTATTGGTGGACCGGTATCTTGAAGCAGCGGAAAACCTGAATGACGAAAAATCCGTCGCACGCGCACAGGCCCTCGCTGCTCGAGCTATTAATCGCCTGACCTGGTTGCGGGCCGACGTACCGGAAATTGGGGCTGGAAGTTAATGGAGTGGGTGCGTTCGTTCTGAGCATCAATTTTTCTGCCTGCGCAAACGCAATTCCTTGATGTAGCGCAAGGCGCCATAGCTCCGAACGTGGTCCTTTTGTTTGTCCTGAAAAAGACCACGGAATCCATGCGCAATTTGCAACGACCATTGCACTCGCTGCTTGTTGCACAGCGTTTCAGGCTGGCGCCGCCGAATGGCTCGACGCACGCACATTATCCAATGCGGATCTGCGGCATTTATGCGCGCACGCCAGCGACGTGATGCTGCTCGCCCGCATGCAGATGGTCACCGCCCAGAATGCGCAATGGCGGAGACTATCGCGCGAATCGCTTGCGATCGAGGTGATTGCGATGGGCGCTGCGCCGCTCGATCCAGCAAAATGTTATGTCGTCGCGCGAGCCGGGGGCAGCGGCGACTTGTCATCTGGGAGCCAAAGACGGGCTTTTGAGGTACGTGATTTCTCCCACAGTCCCGAGCAAACGCGAATCATGGTGATCGGGCCGAACACTCCACTCTAGCAAGCCGGCTAAGGAGAGTGCGCTCACGCGCGGCGACAGTTCCAAAGCTACAGACTGTCTTATGGGCGCATGTTGCCTCTCGGCCTTTCGAAGCCGCTGCCTCGCGCCCGCCGGCTCCCGCGGCGCGCTTAGCCGCCGCTCAAATGAAACTCATCTCGGCTGAGGCGCAAGCAGCATCATCCTTGCGGCATTTCCGACAGTTTGATCCGCATCAACACGCCCTCTGCCGGCCGATGCCACCCTGCCCGCAATGAAAGCGCCGGCCCAGAGGAGGA
>DATCJI010000348.1:0-3783 GCA_036562835.1 Xanthobacteraceae bacterium
ATTCGAAGTGCTCGAGGAGCTGCGTTCCGACAACAAGCTTTCCGATGTGCCCGTCGTGGTATTCACGGGCCATGAATTATCGGCCGAGGAGGACGCGCGGCTGCACACGATGGCGCGCAGCATCGTGGTGAAGGGCGTCGAATCGCCCGAGCGGCTGCTCGACGAGACGGCGCTGTTCCTGCACCGCGTTATCACCGACCTGCCGCCCGAAAAGCAGCGCATGCTGGAGCGACTCAACAGCTCGGATGAGGATCTCGTCGGCCGCACCGTGCTTCTGGTCGATGATGACGCCCGCAACATCTTTGCCCTTTCCAGCGTACTCGAGCGGCGCGGCATGCGGGTGCTCACGGCCACGACCGGCAGCGAGGCGATCGCGCTGATCGAATCGACGCCCGACCTCGCCATCGTGCTGATGGACATCATGATGCCGGAAATGGATGGTTACGAGACAATGCAGGTGATCCGGGAGAACCCTGCATTCCGCCGCCTGCCGATCGTCGCGCTCACTGCAAAGGCGATGAAGGGCGATCGCGAGAAGTGCCTGGAAGCCGGGGCTTCGGATTATCTCGCCAAGCCGGTCAACACCGAGCAATTGTTGTCGTCCTTGCGTATGTGGCTGCATCGCTGAAGCGTGAGCCGATGAACTTGTAATCGCCTGCGTATTGGCGGAGACGAGACGATGAGATCAGACGACAAGGTCAACATTCTTCTGGTCGATGATCAGCCAGGCAAGCTGCTGAGCTACGAGACCATTCTCAGCGAGCTCGGAGAGAACCTGATCAAGGCAGTGTCCGCCCGCGAGGCGCTGGAGCACCTGCTCAAGCACGAGATCGCCGTGATCCTCGTGGATGTGTGCATGCCCGAGCTGGATGGCTTCCAGCTCGCCGCAATGATCCGCGAGCACCCGCGCTTCCAGAAGACTGCAATCATCTTCATCTCGGCCATTCAATTGACCGACGTGGACCGTCTGCGCGCCTTCGAGCTGGGCGCTGTCGACTATGTACCCGTGCCGGTCACGCCGGAGGTGCTACGCGCCAAAGTGCGCATCTTCTCCGAGCTGTATCGCAAGACACGGCAGCTCGAGCAGCTCAATCGCGAGCTGGAGCGCCGGGTCGCCGAGCGCACGGCCGAGCTGGAAGCTTCCAGCGCGCGCCTCGTGCAAAGCGAGCAACGACGTAGTCTCGCGCTGGCGGCCGGACAGATGGGATCCTGGGAATGGGATCCGGTGAACGGGCGCTTCGTCTGGGACGACGGCCAATATCGCATCTTTGGCGTTAGCCCCGAGAATTTCGATCTCACGGTTGAGAACATCCGCAAACTCATTCATCCCGACGATTGGAAGAACCTGCAGAACGCGATCAAGCCTGCAACCACCCAGAGTCACGCATCGCAGACCGAATTCCGCGTGTGCCGCCCGAGCGGCGAGCTGCGCTGGTGCATCGGCACGGCGGTGGCAAGCATCGACGCCACCGATCACATCGTGCGGGTGAGCGGCGTTACCATCGACATCACCGAGCGCAAGCAGGCGGAAGAGCACCAGGAGCTGCTCGCGCGCGAGGTGGACCATCGTGCGCGCAACGCGCTGGCGCTGGTGCAGTCCATCGTGCGACTCACGCGTGCCGACACCATCGACTCGTACATTTCCGCCGTGGACGGGCGCATTGGCGCGCTCTCGCGCGCGCACACTCTTCTTGCACACAGCCGCTGGCAGGGCGCCGACCTCGCGCATCTCGTGGAAGAGGAGCTCGCTGCGTTCCGTATGGGAGAGCCGGAGAAGATTGTCGCGAAGGGGCCCGATGTTTCGCTCGAGCCGCGCACGGCGCAAACCCTCGCCCTGGCGCTGCATGAGCTTGCCACGAATGCTGTGAAGTACGGGGCGCTGTCGGTGCCCTCCGGCCGTGTGCACACGAATTGGGAGCTTGCAGCCGCAACTCTCACCCTGCACTGGACCGAAAGCGGAGGGCCTTGTGTGGCGGAACCCTCCTCGGCCGGCTTCGGCATGCGCGTGATCAGCGCGAGCATCGAGCGTCAGCTCGAAGGCGAAGCGCAGTTCGACTGGCGTCCCGATGGGCTGCATTGCAGCCTCACGGTGCCGCGCCGCAACCGGATCGAGCCCATGCTGCGGCATGCCCCGGGGCTGCGTGCCGTTGCGGATGACAGGGTTTCCTTGCCCATCAGGATGGAAAACGGCAATCGCGTCCTGCTCGTCGAGGACGAGATACTGGTTGCGATGATGATGCGCGACATCATCAACGAGCTCGGCTTGGAGGTTTTGGGCCCGTTCGGACGGATGCAGGATGCCATGATCACGGCCGTGCATGAGGATATCGACGCAGGCATTATCGATATCAATCTCGGCGGCGACTTCGTCTACCCGGTGGCCGATGTGCTTGTCGCGCGCAACATTCCGTTCGTCTTCGTCACGGGCTATGGCGTGGAAAGCGTGGAACCCCGCTTTGCGCGCATCCCGATTATCAAAAAGCCGGTGCAGCGGCAGATCCTGCAGAAGCTGTTCGTGCCCTCCGAGGACACCCATGCGCGGCCGGACGCGCAGCACGGGCGTCCGCAGAAACGTAGCGCAGCGTCGGCTGTGGGCTGATCCAAGCCTGGACGCCATGGCCAGCCTGCCAGCGCCCGTGCCATCCCAGCTTTATGCAACCGGCTCCAGCTCTGCCGAACGTGCAGCCTCCCGGACGCGCACCTTCGCCGAATAATTGGACGCATTCTGCTCACCCCGCAGCGCCTCCCGCGTGAACTGAATCAGATGATGCGCAATGAAGCCCATGGCGAGCATCGAATCGATCTGGCCGCGACGAAGCGCATGGCGCGCGGCGCGCCAGAACGGCCTGCGATAATCGGACAGAATTCCGATGCGCAGAATGACGCGAAATGCCATCACGAGCCCGAACGAGATATTGGCCCACTTGAGCTTGCCGCGCGCGGGCGTCTCGAAACGGTTCGCATACGTTGCGTCTACCTGGTGGCGCAATCGTGCGAACAGGCGCTCGGGATCATAGGCATGCGCAATGCAGCGCTGCCACATGGCAACCACCTCCTCATACGGCCGCACAAACCGGACGTTGCTCTCGCGTGCGGGATCACCGTCGATGCGGCCAGCGGCGTTGAGTCGATCCCATAACGGTGTCTTCGGCAGCGCCTGCAGCAGATTGATGGTGAGGATCGGGATCTGTGAGATATCGATGAACTCCTTGAGTCGGCTTTCGGTATCATCGCTGTCGCTGTCGAGCCCGAGGATAATGCCCGAAGTGACCTCGAGACCGTAATCGTTGAGAGTCTTTATCGACTCGAGCATCGGCACAGCGACGTTCTGGCTCTTGCGCATGGCCCTGAGTGCATCCGCGTCCGGCGTTTCGATGCCGACGAAAACGCCCAGGAACGATGCCTCTCGCATAAGTCCCAGGATTTCGCGCTGCTTGGCAATGTTGAGCGTCGCCTCGCAGGTGAAATGCATCGGGTAGCCATGCTGCCTCTGCCATTCAACCAGATGCGGCAGCATCTCCTTGGTCGCCTTGCGATTGCCGATGAAATTATCATCCACGAAATAAACGACGGGCGGATGACCCTTCTGTTTCCGCATCGTGTCGAGCTCGGCAATGAGCTGGACGGCGGTTTTGAGCCGGGGCTGACGCCCGTAAAGATTGGGAATGTCACAAAACTCACAAAGGTACGGACATCCGCTCGAGAACTGCAGCGTCAACATGAGGTAATTCTTGAGAGGGACGAGATCGTAGGCCGGGATTGGAAACTGGGCGAGCGGCAGAC
>DATCJI010000362.1:0-9537 GCA_036562835.1 Xanthobacteraceae bacterium
AATCTCGGTGCGCCCGAAGTGGTCCTCGCCTATGCGTCGCGCGTTGCCGGCGCCCCCACGGTGATCTCGCGGTTCGTGCAGCGCCTCGCCGCGGTCGCGGGGGAGCAACCATGGGCCGCAGCGCGCGCGCGTGGCGAAAAATACGTGCGCTGGGCGCGTGCTCTCGATCAGCCCGGCGCGCAACGCCGCATCGGAAAACCCCGGCCCACGCCGCCGCGTGCCGCGCGGCCCACCTCGCTTTCGGTCACCGAGATCGAAACCTGGTTGCGCGATCCCTACAGCATTTACGCCAAACATATTCTGGAACTGCCGGTGCTCGATCCGGTCGATCTGGAGCCCGGCGCCTCGAATCGCGGCATCCTCCTGCACGCCATGCTGGGCGACTTCAGCACGCAATTTCGCGACGCGCTGCCGGAGAACGCCGCCGAAGTGCTTCTGAGAATAGCAGAGCGGCATTTCACCGCGCTCGAGGATTTCCCCGAAGCGCGCGCCTTCTGGTGGCCGCGCCTGGTACGCATCGCTCACTGGTTTGCGGCCTGGGATGCAGGGCGCCGCGCCCGCGCCGCATCGATCATCGCGGAGGTGAGCGGCAGGGTACGAATCCCGCTCGACAACGAGCGCGCCTTCACACTGCGCGCCCGCGCGGATCGCATCGAGCAATGCACCGATGACCGCTATGCCATCCTCGACTTCAAGACCGGAACGGTGCCGAGCGACAAACAGGTGCAGGTCGGCTTCTCGCCTCAGCTTTCGCTCGAAGCCGCGATCCTGCGCAACGGCGGCTTTTCTGAAATTCCCGCCGGAGCCTCGATTGCCGAGCTCGTTTATGTCGGCCTCAAAGGCGGCGAGCCGGCAGGCGAACAACACATGGTCAAGCTGACCGAGCCGAGCTGCGACGCGCATGCCGACCGGGCTCTCGCGAAGGTCCGCTCTTTGATCGTGTCTTTCGATAATGACGACCAGCCGTATCTACCTCTCGTGAGGCCCATGTGGAAGGCGCGCTACGGTCCCTATGACCATCTCGCGCGCGTGAAGGAATGGTCGGTCGGCGAGGACGAGGAACAGGCGATCGAATGACATTCCAGAGCCGCGCCATTCCAGAAGCGCTGCGGGCGGTTCAGGTGAAAACCTCGAACCCGGACATCTCCGCCTGGGTCGCCGCCAATGCGGGCTCCGGCAAGACACATGTGCTGGCGCAGCGGGTCATCCGATTGCTTCTTGCCGGCGTCGAGCCCGCAAAAATTCTCTGCATCACCTTCACCAAGGCGGCGGCGGCGAACATGACGAACCGTGTGTTCGATGCGCTGCGCCGCTGGACCGCGCTCGACGATGCGGAGCTGCACACTGAACTCCGCAAGATCACGGACGGAGCGCCCGACCAGCGTCTGCTCGCGCGCGGGCGAAGATTGTTCGCCGAGGCGCTGGAGACGCCCGGCGGCCTCAAGGTGGAAACTATCCACGCCTTCTGCGCGCGGCTGTTGCGCCAGTTTCCGTTCGAGGCGAACGTGCCGGGCCGCTTCGAGGTCCTCGACGAGGCAGGGCAAGCGCAGCTTCTGCGCGACGTCAGCCTCGCCGTGCTGCTCGAAGGCGCAAAAGCGCCGGAGGGGCCGATCGGCAGCGCACTCGCGACAGCCATGGCCTTTGCGGCCGATCGCACCTTCATGGAAGTGCTCAGTGACGCGGTGCGCAAGCGCGACATGATCCGCGCATGCATCGATCACGATGGCAGCGTTGCGGGCGTGATCGCCGCGTTGTGCGGCACGCTCGGCATCAATGGGCGTGAAACTATGGCCGATGTCGAACGCGAAATGACCGAAGGTCCGCTGCTGCCATCATTGGACTGGCAAGGTGCGATTGACACTCTGATGCGCGGCAAGAGCAACGATACAGAGCGGGCTACCAGTCTTTTGTCGGCACTGAATGCATGCGGATCCGCGCGTGTCGATTTTTATCTGCAGGTTTTCTTCAAGAAGACTGACATGGCGCCTCGGGAGCGTATCACGACCGCCGATATGCAACGCGAGCATCCGGCCCTTTGCGATCGACTTAAACGCGAACGCGATCGACTTGTGCCGCTGTTAGAAAAGCGCAGGGCGGTGTGGTGCCGCGATCGCACCGCAGCGCTGATCACGGTCGCAGATGCGGTGATCTCCCGTTACGAGGCGGAGAAGAATCGGCGCGCGCTCCTTGACTACGACGACCTGATCGACCGCGCGCGCGCGCTGCTCGGGGAAAACCGCGCTGCCTGGGTGCACTACAAGCTCGACCAGGGCATCGATCACGTGCTCATCGACGAGGCGCAGGACACGAGCGTCAAGCAGTGGGAAATCGTGCAGCGGCTCACGGACGAGTTCTTCGCGGGGGCGGGCGCGCGCACCGCGCACCGCACGGTGTTTGCGGTGGGCGACGAGAAGCAGTCGATCTTCTCGTTCCAGCAGGCGGCGCCGCGCGCCTTCGCGCAGAGCAATGTCCATTTCGAGCGCGCGCACAAGGCGAGCGGGCGCGAATTTGTGCGCGAGGAATTCAAATATTCGTTTCGCTCGGGAGCGAACCTGCTCGAAGGCGTTGATGCCGTTTTCAAGCCAGCTGATGTCTGCCGCAGCGTGACATCGGAGGGACATATCCCGCCGCATCTTGCGCTGCCCGAAGCGCCCCCGGGATCGATCGAAATCTGGGACCTGCTGCACCCCGAGGAGAGCAAGCGCGAAGACCACGAGGCATGGGATGCGCCGTTTGACGAGCAGTCGGAGAAGAGCTCGCAGGTGATGCTCGCGGCAAAGATCGCAAAGAAGGTGACAGCCTGGATCGCGTCCGCTAGGCTCGCCGGGGACGTGCTCGTGCTCGTGCGCCAGCGCGGCCCACTGTTCGAGGCGATCATCCGCGCACTCAAGGACGCGCATGTTGCGGTCGCAGGCGCCGATCGATTGGTGCTCACGGAGCACATCGCCGTCATGGATTTGTTGGCGCTCGCCGACGCGCTGCTGCTCCCCGACGACGACCTCGCGCTCGCGACCGTGCTGAAAAGCCCGCTGTTCGGCTGGAGCGAGGACGAGCTGTTCGATATCGCCTGGCAGCGGAAATCGTCATTGCGTTCCGCGTTGCGCGAGCGCGCATCGCTCGACGCGCGGTGCGCCGAAGCCGCACGTGCCCTCGATCTGATGGCGGAGGAAGCACATCAAGAGCTCCCGTTCGCATTCTACGCGCGGGTCCTCGGTGCGCAGCGCGGGAGGAAGAAATTTCGTACGCGGCTAGGCCCCGAGGCGGACGATCCGCTCGATGAGTTCCTTGCGCTCGCGCTGGATTACGAGCGCCGCGAGACGCCTTCGCTGCAGGGATTTGTTGCCTGGCTGCGCACGGTGCAGACGGAAGTCAAGCGCGACATGGAGATCGCGCGCGATCTGGTGCGCGTGATGACGGTGCACGGCGCGAAGGGGCTTGAGGCGCCCATCGTCGTTCTTGCCGACACCACGACGCCGCCGGCGGGGCCGCCGCACCGACAGCCGCGCCTGTTTGGGCTCCCGCGCAACGGCGGCGCTGATCCCCCGCATCTCATCTGGGCGGGCATCAAGCTCACCGATGCAGCATGCGTGGCGGAGGCGCGCCGGCGCGTGCAGCAGGAAGCCGAGCATGAGTATCGCCGGCTCCTTTACGTCGGCATGACGCGCGCCGCCGAGCGGCTGATCGTATGCGGCGCGCAGGGAAAACAGAGGCTGCCGGACGGGTGTTGGTGGACGCTCGTGACCAACGCGCTCGTTCCGCTTTCGATGGAAGAAACCGACGAGGACGGAAGCAAGCTCTGGCGGTTTTCCCCGAAGCCACCGACGCGCATCGACGCGTCATCGCCAAGCCCACAAGCCATTGCCGACGCGGAACAACCTGTCTGGCTCAATCAACCCGTGCGCGCTCCGTCAATTCTGCCACGGCCCATCATTCCATCGCGCTCGCCTCCGCTCATTCCCGCGCACGCGGGAATTCAGAGAAGTCTGGCTTCCCGCTTTGGCGGGGACGAGCGGAAGAAGGCGCTGGCGCGCGGCACCTTTATGCATCGACTGCTGCAGTCTCTGCCGGACATTCCGCTAGGGGCGCGGCGAGATGCGGCACGAGAGTATTTCAGCCGACGCGCGCGCGAGTTCACTCGGGAAGAATGCGAGAGCATGGCCGAGCAGGCTTGTGGCTTGCTGGAGAAAGCAGAATTTTCGGAGCTGTTCGGCAAAACCAGCCGGGCCGAGGTGCCAATCGTCGGCCGGTTGCAAATGGAGGGACGGCTGATTCGGGTTTCCGGGCAGGTCGACCGGCTGGCGGTATTCGGCGATGCCGTCCTCATCGGCGATTACAAGACTGACCGTCCTGCACCCCACGTTCTCGACGATGTACCCGCAGCCTACATCCGTCAGCTCGCGCTTTACCGCGCCGTGCTGCGCCAGCTCTACCCGGACAAGCACGTCCGCGCCGCGCTCCTCTGGACCGATGTGCCTGATCTGATGGAGATTCCCGCCTCGGTTCTGGATACCACGATGGCGCGTGAGGGGCATCCTTGACGCTCTCTGGGCGCGTCCATACTTCTGCGGTCTCACGAAGCTCCTCATCGCGAAGCAAAAGGAAAACGCCATGACCGTCGGTAAGGTATCGGACAACACATTCGAGTCCGAGGTGTTGCAGTCAACCAATCCGGTCGTGGTGGATTTCTGGGCCGAGTGGTGCGGGCCCTGCCGCATGATCGCTCCTGCGCTCGAGGAGCTTGCCAAAGGCGCGCTCAATGGCAAGGTGAAGATCGTCAAGCTCAACGTGGACGAGAACCCGAAGACCGCGGCCAAATACGGCATCCAGTCCATTCCGACGCTGATGATTTTCAAGAACGGGCAGATGGCCTCGCGTCAGGTCGGCGCCGCGCCCAAGCAGAAGCTGGAACAGTGGATCACCGCCGCGGTGTGACCATCGCGCTCTTCTGATCACCACGGCCGGCCTGCGCCGGCCGTTTGCTTTCGAGACGCCGGCGCCAGCGCCTGCTCTCCCTCTCCGCGCTACGCCGGGCGAGCGACCAGACCGCGTCCGCGGACAGAAAGCTGACCCGTCCAGCTCTCCCTTTCAGGCGGAGGCATGAGCGCGTATGTCGCGACAATGCCCCTCGCCATCAAGCCGCCGTATGCGCCCATGGAGGCCTTGTCGGTCGATGAAATTCCGAGGGGGCCCGAGTGGCAATACGAGCCCAAATGGGATGGCTTCCGCTGCCTCGCGTTCCGCGACGGAAAAAACGTCGAGCTGCAATCGAAAGCGGGACAGCCGCTCACGCGCTATTTCCCGGAACTGGTCGAGGATTTTTTGCGCGCGCAGGCAAAGAAATTCGTCCTCGACGGCGAGATCGTCGTGCCGAGCGATGGCGCGTTCTCGTTCGATGCCCTGCTCCAGCGCATCCATCCGGCGCAGAGCCGCGTCAACAAGCTTTCACACGAGACGCCCGCACTGTTCATCGGCTTTGATCTGCTGCTCGATGCAAACGGGAAGGCTCTCATAAGCGAGCCGCTCAGGACGAGGCGCGAAAATCTGACCGAGCTCGCCGTCAGGCAATTGCGCGGCATGCGTCGATTCCGGCTCTCCCCCGCAACCACGAAACTCAGCGATGCAAAAGGCTGGCTCAAGCGCGTGGGCGCGACGCTCGATGGCATCATGGCCAAGCGGCTCGACTTTAGCTATCGCTCGGGCGAGCGCACCGGCATGCAAAAAATAAAGAACTACCGCAGCGCCGACTGCGTGGTGGGCGGCTTCCGCTACAACGAAGGCAAACCGGTGGTCGGGTCACTCCTGCTCGGGCTCTACGATGAGCGCGGGCTCCTGCATCACGTCGGCTTCACCTCCACGATAAAGCGCGAGGACAAGCCCGCGCTCACGAAAAAGCTCGAGAAGCTCATCGCGCCGCCTGGCTTCAGCGGCAATGCGCCGGGCGGGCCGAGCCGCTGGTCCACGAAGCGCTCAGGCGAATGGCAGCCGCTCAAGCCGGAGCTGGTCGTTGAAGTCTGTTACGATCATTTCAGCGGCGAGCGCTTCCGTCACGGCACGAGCCTCTTGCGCTGGCGGCCGGACAAATCGCCGCGCCAATGCACCCTGGACCAGGTCAAGCAGAAAAAGGCCGACCTGATGAAGCTGCTGAAGTAATTCATTCGTCATTGCCGGGCTTGACCCGGCAATCCATCTTCCAACGAAATGAATGGATGCGCGGGTCAGCCGCGGCATGACGATTGGGTTCACGCCGGCGGCGTGCCATTCGCGGCGAGGACTGCGCCGGCCAAATAGAGAGATCCGGTGATCAGAATACGCGGGGATGGTTGCAGGTCGAAGTTTTTGATCGCTGAGAGTGCCCTCTCGACATCCGGGCTGGGCTGTGCCGGCAGGCCAAGCTCGTGCGCAGTCTCCACGAGGGCTTCGGCTGCAAGCGCGTTCTCCTGATGCGGGATGGGCACCGCGACCACGCAACGGGCAAGCCCGACGAAGCTCTTCAGAAAGCCGAGCGCGTCCTTGTTTTTCAGCATGCCGAGGATGAGGACGACCGGGCGCGAGACGCGCTCTTCGAGATCCGCGAGCGCATTGGCGATGGCACGCGCGCCATCCGCATTGTGCCCGCCGTCGAGCCACAGCTCGCTGCCGGCTGGTGCAAGTGGCGCAAGGCGTCCGGCGGTGAGCCGCTGCATGCGCGCCAGCCACTCGGCTTTGGCAATGCCGGCCTCAAATGCCGCAGGCGCGAGCTCGAGTGCGCTGATCGCGCGCAAAGTTGCGATCGCCAGCCCCGCATTCTCAAACTGATGGCGGCCGTAAAGCCTGGGCGCCGGGAGGTCGAGCAGCCCGGCATCGTCCTGATAGACGAGACGGCCGCGCTCTTCCGTTGCGATCCAGTCCTCGCCCGCGATACGCAAAATCGCGCCGACGCGCCCGGCCTGCCGCTCGATTGCGGCGAGCGCTTCGCGCGGCTGCGCGGCAACGAGCGCGGGCACGCGGCGCTTCAGGATGCCTGCCTTCTCTGTCGCGATCTGCCCGAGCGTGTTGCCGAGATGTTCCGCGTGATCGTATGAGACCGGCGCAATCGCCGTCGCGAGCGGTTGCTCGATCACATTCGTCGCATCGAGGCGGCCGCCCAGGCCCACTTCGACCAGCAGCACATCGGCCGGATGGCGTGCGAAGAGCAGAAAGCCGGCCGCCGTCGTCATCTCGAAAACGGTGATGGGCTCTCCAGCGTTTGCGGCTTCGCATTGGATCAGTGCGGCCGCGAGCTCGTCATCGTCGACGAGCTGACTCTCGTTCTTGCGTCCGAGGCGGAAGCGCTCGTTCAGGCGCACGAGATGCGGCGATGTGTAGACATGCACTGCAAGCCCGGCCGCTTCGAGGATGGCGCGCATGAACGCAATGGTCGAGCCCTTGCCGTTTGTTCCTGCCACGTGAATGACGGGCGGCAGACGCCGCTCCGGATGATCGAGCGCCGCAAGAATGCGCCACATGCGCCCGAGCGACAGATCGATGAGCTTCGGATGCAGCGCCGTAAGCCGTGCGACGAGTGCATCGAGCGGCGCAGTCATTGAAGCGCCGGCAAAACAGCTAAGCCGCTGAAGCCTCGGCCGCGAGGTCGGCGGGCGGCGGCGGATTCGCCTTGGTCAGGAGCCGGCACAGATTGGCAAGCGTCGCGCGCAACTGGTGGCGATGGACGACCATGTCGATCATGCCATGGTCCTTGAGGTACTCGGCGCGCTGGAAACCGTCGGGCAGTTTCTCGCGAATGGTCTGCTCGATCACGCGGGGGCCGGCGAACCCGATGAGCGCGCCGGGCTCGGCAATATGCACATCGCCGAGCATGGCATAGGACGCCGTTGCGCCCCCCGTTGTCGGATTGGTCAGTACGACGATGTACGGCTTGCGCGCCTCGCGCATCATCTGCACGGCAACCGTGGTGCGCGGCAGCTGCATGAGCGAGAGAATGCCTTCCTGCATGCGCGCTCCACCCGAGGCCGCGAACATGATGAACGGCGTTCCCTTCTCGATTGCGGTCTCGAGCCCTTTGATGACCGCCTCGCCCGCCGCCATACCGAGCGAGCCGCCCATGAAGTCGAAGTCCTGCGCCCCGATCACCACCGGCTGGGTTTCGAGCTTGCCGAGCCCAAGCTTGATGGCGTCGCGCGTGCCGGTCCTGCTGCGCGCATCCTTGAGGCGGTCGGTGTAGCGGCGCTCGTCGCGAAATTTCAGCGGGTCGAGCGGCACCTCGGGAACCGGAATATCGATCCAGGTCTGATTGTCAAAGACGGACTTGAGACGCGCAGTCGCATTCATGCGCATGTGATAATTCGAGCCGGGAATGACGAAGAGGTTCGCCTCGACGTCCTTGTAGAACACGAGCTGCCCTGTGTCCGGACATTTGATCCAGAGATTCTCGGGCGTCTCGCGCCGGAAATAGCTGCGGATCTTCGGCCGTACGACGTTTGAGATCCAGTTCATGACAAATGGATATCGTTATTCGGGCCGAGGCCGCAAGGCCGATGGCATGGAGTTCATGCTGTGTGCTGCACGCTGCGCACGCCGCGCGCGAGCTCGGAAACCAAATCCGTAACTGCCTTGACGGTACGCGGCGTCGCTGCGCCATGCGCATCCAGGCTTTCCTTGACCGCATTCACCAGGGCCGAGCCGACGACTACGCCGTCGGCACCCGCCCCAATCGCGGCCGCGTGCTCGGCGGTGCGAACCCCGAAGCCGACCGCAACCGGCAGCTTCGTGTGGCGCTTGATGCGCGCCACCGCCTCGCGCGTGACTTTTGGATCGGGAGTCGCGGCGCCGGTGATGCCGGTGATCGAGACGTAGTAGACGAAGCCCGATGTGTTGGCGAGGACCGCAGGGAGCCGCCTGTCGTCCGTCGTGGGCGTGGCAAGCCGGATGAAGTTGAGCCCCGCCGCGAGCGCAGGCAGGCACAGCTCCGCGTCTTCTTCCGGCGGCAGATCGACGACGATGAGCCCATCGACACCGGCGGATTTCGCGTCACGCAGGAAGGATTGAACGCCGTAAATGTAGATCGGATTGTAGTAGCCCATCAGCACGATCGGGGTGTTGTCGTTCTCGTTGCGGAAGGTGCGCACGAGATCGAGCGTCTTCGGCAGGGTCTGCCCGCGCTTGAGCGCGCGTTGGGACGAGAGCTGAATGGCGGGGCCGTCCGCCATCGGATCGGTGAACGGCATGCCGAGCTCGACGATGTCTGCACCCGCCGCCGGTAGCGCCCGCAGCAGCGATAGCGAGGTCGCCACATCAGGATCACCGGCGGTGATGAAACTGACGAGCGCGGCGCGCCGGCTTTTGCCCAAATCCGCGAAGCGCTGATCGATGCGGGTGCTCATTTGTGCCTTTGCGCGAGCTGCTGCCGGGCCCGCATCGCCGCGAGTCTCACATTCGCAGTTCCGAGCATGAAGATCACGATCGAGCCAATGAACTGCACCCATTCCTTCTTCTCCAGGACCGGCCCCGGAGAGAACAGGCGCTCGCGCAGGAAATACACGATAAATGCCGAGGAGACGA
>DATCJI010000406.1:0-3127 GCA_036562835.1 Xanthobacteraceae bacterium
CAGGTCGACGGACTATTTCTCGCCTCGTTATGTGGATTTGACACCGGAAGCTCGCGGGGAGTTCGAGCCTTTCCGCAAATTCGTGAAGCAGGCAGGCAAAGGGCTGGACGGCCTTGAGCAGCAATGGGTGGCGAAGGCGCCTGCGCACGTTCTGCGCCTTGCCGGCACACTCTGTTTTCTGGATTGGGCGCGGCGGGGCGGTCCAGAACCGCAGGCTATCGAAGCGCCGTACATGCTCGGAGCGATCGAACTCTGGCGCGAGTATTTCTGGCCACACAGTCGCGCTGCGCTCCAGCAAATAGGTTGACCGAGAGGCACGCGAATGCGCGAAAGGTGCTGCGCTGGCTAGCCGCTACTGGGCTCGCGGAAGTCTCGGTCAAGGACATCCGTCGAGACCTGTTCTGCCATCGTCTCGACGAACAGCAGACACGCAACCTGCTCGATGGCTTGGTGCGCGCTGGTTGGCTCAGGCAGCAAGTCACAAGGCGTAATGGTCCCGGCCGCCCCACCATCCGATGGGAAGTTAATCCTCTGCTTTTGACCGCGAGGGGAAAGCCAGAAGCGTCGGAAAGCCTTCCATCTGCTTCACCTGATGTCTGTGGGAGTGGGGAAACCGAGCAGGAGCCAGACGATCCGGCGCCCTCACCCACCAACGGCACGGTGTGTGATCAGTGCAAAGGCAGGACCCCGCCACTACTGCCCGAAGGCGACATCTATTTGCACCCTGAGTGCAAGGTCTACCGGGAGATCAGAAGGCCAGAGCTGGGCCCGGACAGCGACAGCTTGGACGATTTTTTCTGAAAACCGTATGCCGCGCCGCCCCGCCATGATCACACAAGCTGACGTTCGCCGCGTCATTCGTGCCGCAAGGCAGGAAGGCGCGCGTGAGGTTGAGGTACGTGTTGGTGATAAGGCGGCGATTGTCATCAGGTTGGGGGCGTCATCCACAGAGGACTGTAACTCTGCCCTTGCACCCCGCACGGAGATCGTTCTGTGATAGGCGACATGCCCAGGCCACGCCCGCCGCACTTGCACCGTCAAGTCACACGCCACGGGCGCACTGTTTGGTACGTGCGGATAGGAAAAGGCAGGCGCGTTCGGCTGCGGTCGCAGTTTGGCTCACCCGAGTTCAGTGCCGAATACCAAGGCGCATTGAACGGCGCTCCACAACGGCCACAGAGATCGCAAGCAACAACCGGGACGCTGGCATGGTTGTGGGACCGCTACCGCGAGACGGGCAAGTGGATTAACGAATTATCATCGGCCACTAAGCGTCAGCGCGAGAACATCATGAAGCATGTTCTCGAACAATCCGCTGAGAAGCCATATGCGCTGATCACGACCGCACACATCGTTGATGGGCGTGAACGCCGGGTAAGGACACCGGCGCAGGCCAGGAATTTCCTCGACCTGATGCGCGGATTGTTTGGCTGGGCCAAAGAAGCCGGCCACGTCAAGACTGATCCGACGATTGGCGTCTCGAACCCTCCCCGTAAAAAGGGACCAGGGTTCAAGGCATGGACCGAAGCCGATGTGGAAAACTACTACCGGCGATGGCCTGTGGGCACGCACGAACGCATATGGCTCGATGTGCTTTTGTATTCCGGTCTTCGTAGAGGTGATGCTTGCCGTTACGGCAAGCAGCACGTGCGCAACGGGATCGGCAAGATGCGCCTAGAGAAAGGCGGCGAGCAAATTGAAGTGACGCTGCCGATCCTGCCGGTGCTCGCTGAGACGCTCGCTGCTGGTCCTTGCGGCGACCTTACATTCATCGTCGGCAAGCACGGTAGGCCGCTGACGAAGGAGAGCTTTGGCAACACTTTTAAGGAGGCGTGCGTAGCTGCTGGCATCATCGACAAGTCCGCGCATGGCGTGCGGAAGATCGCAGCAACGACGGCGGCGAACAACGGCGCGACGGTCTCCCAGCTCAAGGCACTGTTCGGATGGCAGAGTGATTCAATGCCGGCGCTCTACACGAGGGCCGCTGATCGCGAACGTCTGGCGCGCGAGGCTGCACATAAACTTGCGAACGCAGAGCGAACATCTATTCCCTCACGTAAGCGAAAGGTGAGGGCGCCAGAGCGAAAAGACGAATAAGAACAATAGTAAAATTTTGGGGTGGTGCGGTCGAGAGGACTCGAACCTCCACGGGTCGCCCCGCTAGCACCTCAAGCTAGTGCGTCTACCAATTCCGCCACGACCGCAAGGGATGTACGCGGGCTCTGCAAGCCGCGCGCCGACGCCGCCCTTTCATGTAACAAACGGACTGTGGTGGAACAAGGGCAGCAGACATTGCCCCGCTGTGGTCCGCGCTTTTACATTGGCCGGAAATGGAGTTGGTCCGCACGCAACCCGAGCTCGCGCCGGTCGAGTGGCGCATCAGCCGTGATCTCGTGAGCTACGAGGCCGCGGTAGCGGCCATGGAGGCGCGCGCAGCGGCCATTTCCGCGGGCGAAAGCCCGGAGCTGGTCTGGCTGCTCGAGCACCCTCCGCTCTACACGGCCGGGACCAGCGCAAAGCGCGAGCAGCTCCTGGGCGCGAGATTTCCCGTGCATGCGAGCGGACGCGGCGGGCAGCTCACCTATCATGGCCCGGGCCAGCGGGTCGCGTATTTGATGCTCGACCTTAATCGCCGGGGTCGTGATGTGCGCCGCTTCGTTCACCACCTGGAAGAATGGATCATGCGCGCGCTCGCAAGCCTGGGCGTAGCCGGCGAGCGGCGTCGCGACCGCATCGGCGTATGGGTGCGCCGGCCCGACAAGGGGCCGGAGTTCGAGGACAAGATTGCGGCCATCGGCATTCGCATCAGAAGATGGGTGACGCTCCACGGGATCGCAATCAATGTGGATTGCGACCTTGCGCATTTCGGCGGCATTGTGCCGTGCGGAATCTCAGAGCCCCGCTACGGCGTGACGAGCTTTGCCGATCTGCACATGAGCATTACGATGCACGCGCTCGATGCGGCACTGCAGCGCGAGTTTGAGCAAATATTCGGCAAATAAGGACGCCCCTTCCACCGCGCTCTCGCGCGGTCCCCCTCCCCCGCTCCGCGCTACGCGCTACGCAGGGGAGGATAGCGCGCCTCGCAACCGGACCGCGGTGCCATTATCTTCTCCCGATGACCTCT
>DATCJI010000414.1:0-3007 GCA_036562835.1 Xanthobacteraceae bacterium
GGTTGTCGTTGGACTTGCGGTGTTGCGCGAGGGCTCGGAGGTCGTGCTTTTTCTTTACGGCATTGTCGCCGCGGGCGCGTCCGCTTCCTCGCTGCTGCTGGGCAGCATTTTAGGACTTGCGGCTGGCGCGGCATGCACAGCGCTGACCTATTACGGGCTTCTTGCGATCCCGACGCGCTACATTTTCAGCGTGACGAGCGTGCTCATTGCGCTGCTTGCGGCCGGCATGGCCGCGCAGGCGGTGCACTATCTCGATGCCGCCGGGCTGATCAGCGTGCTCGGCGAGCGGCTCTGGGACAGCTCGGGGCTCTTGCCGCAGGACAGCATTGTGGGCCGGCTCCTGCATACGCTGATCGGTTACAACGACCGCCCGACGGAGCTGCAGCTGATCACCTACGCGATGACGCTCCTGGTCATGGTGGCGCTCAACTGGATTGCCACGGCGAGCCGCCCGCCCCGTCGCGCCCCGGCATAGGGTGGGTTGAGCGAACGCGAAACCCACCATATTGATCGGCCAGCAAGATAATGGGTTTCGCTTTCCGCTCAACCCATCCTACGACCTCGCTCCTCCGCTAATGCTACGTGGCGCCCCGGAATGACAACGCTTTCTTTCCCGACAAGCTCGTCGATGGATTCGCGCGGCGCGGGCCTGGCGAACAGGGAGCCCTGCATCTCGCTGCAGCCGGCAAGCCGGAGCAGCACCCGTTGCGCGTCGGTTTCCACGCCTTCGATCACCACCGCCATGCCGAGCGCGCGGCCGAGCGCCACGATGGCCTGAATGATGATGCCGCCGTTCGCCGAGCTCTCGAGCGCGAGAACGAAGCTGCGGTCGATCTTCAGCTTGTCGAACGGAAGTTTCTGCAGATAGCTCAAGCTCGAATAGCCCGAGCCGAAATCATCGAGCGCAAGCCGCACGCCAAGCCCGCGCAGCTCCTGCAATCGCGCGGTTATCTCATCCGGGTTTTCGACGAGCACGCTTTCCGTCATTTCCAGCACGAGCCGTGACGGATCAAATCCGGATTCCTGCAGCACCGCGGACACGAGCCCGACGAACGCGCGGTCGCGCAGCTGCACCGGCGAGACGTTTACGGAGACGTAAAGATCGGGCCAGCGTTCGGCATCGGCGATCGCGCGGCGGAGGACAAATTCGCCGAGCTGGGGCATCAATCCAGCCTCTTCGGCGACCGGCACGAAGGTACCGGGCGGGATCGGACCGCGGCTCGGGTGATCCCAGCGCAGCAGCGCCTCGACGCCGATGATGGCCGCACCCTCTGCGCGCACAATCGGCTGGTAGTGTACATCGAAGCTGCGGGAAGCAAGCGCGCGCGCGAGCTCGCGATTGAGAAAGCGGCGCTCGTGGAATTCTTCCTCCATGTCGGGCGCGTACGAGAGCAACGCGCTGCGCCCGCGGCGCTTGGCCGCGCGCAGTGCGAGGTCGGCGCGGCGGGTGAGCTCGTCGCGGGTAAGGCCGTCGCGCGGCGCGAGCGCAATCCCGATGCTGACGCTGACCTGAACCAGCTGCTTCATCCACATAGGCCGCGCAATGGCCTGGCGCAGTGCATCGGCGGTGCGCAGCGCAGCTGTCTCATCGGCAGCGGCACCCGAAATAACACACGCGAACTCGTCGCTGCCGAGCCGGCCGATCACACACCCTGCCGGGAGCGCCTCGCGCAGGCGCCTGCCGATCTCAACAAGCGCCTCGTCGCCTCCCGCATAGCCCAGGAGATCGTTCACCTCATCGAAGCTGTCGAGATCGAGCGCCGCGAAAGCGACAATGTCGCTGCCCGGCCGCGCGGCAAGGCGCTCCTCGAACAGCTCGAAAAGCCGGTTGTGGTTCGGAAGGCCCGTGAGCGTGTCCTGATATTCGAGCCGCTCCACGTGCTGCTCGCTCTGCGCGAGCTGGAACCCAAGCCGTCGCAGCTGCCACATCGCAAGACCGGCAAATCCCGCAAGCCCAACGGCAATCGCAGCGGCAAAGGGCAGCAGACGAAGCAACATGCGGCTTGCCGGCCGTTCCGGCTCCCAGCTGAACCAGCCGACGATGCGCCCGTTGCGATCGAGCATGGATTGCAGGTCACGGCCGTGCCCTGCCGGGTCGCGCTCGAAACGCAGCTGCTTGAGGCCTGAGGCACGCTCGAGCAGCGCAATGAGGGCGGGCTCTACCCTGGCGAGGTCGGGAGTGACTGCCTGCAGCGCCTCGACTGCGCCCGCCAAGGCCCGCCGGTGCTCCATCTCGAGGTAATCGTCGGCCTGACGCGCCAGGACACAGGCGAGCGCGGTGCATGCAATGATTGCGGCAAGCATCACGAACGCGAGCGGCGCGATCAGGCGAAGCACTGCAGGCTCCGCCGTGAGCTTGCGGCGAGGACGGCCGGGGTGCCGCCCCATCAATGCCGCAAACGCCCGGCCGAGGCGGCTGGGCCGTGCCGGGGCGTTTTCTTCAATGATCACTGAATGTTCCGGCGCGGGCCTCGATTTCGCCGGAATGTACGCGAGTTAGGGTTAACGGCTGGTCACAAACCGGAGGACAGATGCCGGACGACGGAGGACAGATTTACCAAAGCCATGAGACGCTTGGGCTTCCGTCCTCTGTCCTCTGTCCTCCGTCGTCGGGGTGTGCATATCTGCGTGTCAGGGCGGCCACATCAGAATTAATTCTCCCTCACCAGATGGGGTTAAGGCGTCATTAAATTGCCTCCACCTACTGTTTCGTTAGAGTGCCGGTTCTTACCGCGAATCCCGGGCGTATTTCCGGGGAATTGTCACACCGTCGGGGTTGGATCGGGGGGCATGCGCAAGAGCAGCGTCGCCGCATTTTTGCTGGCGTCCATGATGATCGGCTTGGGAAGCGCGGCTGCCGCCGAATGCCCGCAGGGGGCGCTCGGCGTCTCGCGCACTATTGCCGTCGACCCGGCCGACCATCCGCGCGTGGGCAGCATGCAGTATCCGGAAGCGCTGCCGCTGCGCGACCCCGAAGTGGTCCTGACCTTCGATGACGGGCCGCTTC
>DATCJI010000429.1:0-5236 GCA_036562835.1 Xanthobacteraceae bacterium
AAGCGGCGAGCTCCTGGCCGTGCTTTGCCATCCAGAGCGAGTGCCACATCAGCATGACCACGGCGATGCCAAGAACCGCCGCGTTGAGCAGCTCCTGCCCGGAGCCCGCAAAGGCGTCAGCAATTCTGCCGGCGAAGAGAGCAAGCAAGGCAGCGCCCAGGCTCGCGACGAGCACGCCGGCCGAGACCCAAAGCCCGCGGCGCGGCACCGTGCGGGTGACGGCGAGCACGATGCCGATGATCAGCCCGGCCTCGATGACCTCGCGAAAGACAATGACTGCCGCACCCAGCATCCTTTATTCCGCTACCAGCACGCCCTTTGCAGTGTCTGCATGGTATTCGCCAACAAATTCATAACGGCCGGGTTTCAGTGGCCCCACGCGCACCGTCGCCTTCGATTTGCCGGCGATCACCTTCTCCACTTTCAGCGCCGAGCTTTCGAATTCCTCAGGTGTCGCGTCTTCATTTGCTACCGTGATGGCCACCCGCTTGCCGGCGGGTATTTTGATTTCCGCGGGTTCAAAGCGGTGATCCCGAATGACGAGGCTGAATTCCTGCGCGCTCGCGCTCGCCGTGCAGAGAGCGATACCTATTCCGAAGGCCAGCAGACGTATCATTCGCAGTCCGTTCCCCACGATGTGTAGCCCGGATGCGCGTAGCGATATCCGGGACCTTCATCCCGCATGTCGCTCCGCTCATGCGGGCTGCAAATACAGACGCGATATGGAGGACTTGCCCAATGCGCTCAATAGCACGCTTCAATCTATTGAATGATTCTAATCTGAAACAGCCCCGTCCTGCCCCCAGTGCAGTCAATGTTTTCCGAGTCAATGACATAGCCTAAATTGTCGTGATGATCCCAACCGTTGGTTCCGCGCACATTCCAGCCATCGGGCTCGGCACATGGGAACTGCGCGGGAAAAGCTGCGCGCGTCTCGTCGCGGAGGCGCTGCGCCTCGGCTATCGCCATATCGATACCGCCGAGATGTACGACAATGAGCTGGAAGTGGGCGAGGGACTGCGCAGCTCCGGCATTGCCCGCGACGAGGTGTTCATCACCACAAAAGTGTGGCCCTCTCACTTTGCGGCGCCCGCGCTCGAGCGCGCCGCGCGCGACAGTGTCGCGCGCCTGCGGCTTGCAAGTGTGGATCTACTGTTGCTGCATTGGCCCAACCCGCAGGTTCCACTGCGCGAGACCATCGGCGCGCTCTGCAAGGTCAAGCGGAGCGGGCTTGCGCGCCATATCGGTGTCTCGAATTTCACGGTTGCGCTCCTGGAGGAAGCGGTGCGGCTTTCCGAGGAGCCGCTCGTCTGCAACCAGATAGAGGTGCACCCATTCCTTGATCAGACGAAGGTGATTGCGGCCACGCGCCGGCACCATATGGCGGTTGTCGCCTACAGCCCGATTGCGCGCGGCCGCGCAAAGGATCACGCCGTGCTCGCCCGTATCGGCAAGGCGCACGGCAAGACCGCAACGCAGGTGAGCTTGCGTTTCCTGCTGCAGCAGGGCATCGCCGTCATTCCTCGCACCAGTCGCGTGGAGCGGCTCAAAGAAAACCTCGCCATATTCGATTTCGAGCTCACAGATGCCGACATGACTGAGATCGCCGCTCTGGCGAGGCGCGATGGCCGTATTGTCGACTTCGGCTTCTCCCCCCAATGGGATTAGCTTTTGCTATTGCCTATTTAAGTTCAATCACGTGTGCGTCACGGCGATGTTGAATCATGACTTTCCCCTTCCACCGCGCTGACGCGCGGTCCCCCTCCCCCGCTTCGCGGGGGAGGAAAGGCGCGCACTGCAGCCCGATCGTCAATCCTCCCCTGCGCAGCGCGAAGCGCGGAGCGGGTGAGGGGGACCACCCGAGCGAGCGTAGCGAGCGAGTGGTGGTGGAGGGGGCATCTGACAAATCAGATATCCGAGCTCGGACATGACTGCGCTGGAAGCAGACAATGCGCTGGTGCTGTTTTCAGGAGGGCAGGACTCGACCATCTGCCTCGCCTGGGCGCTTGCGCGGTTCGGCCGCGTTGAGACGGTGGGCTTCGACTACGGTCAGCGTCATCGCGCAGAGCTCGAGGCACGCGAACGCGTGCGTGAGCACATGCAGACCATGCGAGCGGAATGGGCGGCCCGGCTGGGAGACGACCATGTCGTCCCGCTCAGGACGTTGGGCGCGCTCTCGGACACGGCGCTCACGCGCGATGTTGCTATCGAAATGGGGGAAAGCGGTTTGCCCACCACGTTCGTGCCCGGGCGCAATCTCATCTTCTTCGCTTTTGCGGGCGCGCTCGCGTATCGGCGAGGGCTGAAGCATCTCGTTGCTGGCATGTGCGAAACGGATTTTTCCGGATATCCCGATTGCCGCGACGATACGATCAAGGCGATGCAGCTCGCGCTCAATCTCGGGATGGAGCGCCGTTTTGTAATTCATACGCCGCTCATGTGGATCGACAAGGGCGCAAGCTTTGCGCTCGGCTATGAGCTCGGTGGCGATGCATTTGTCGATCTTCTGGTCGAGCATACGCACACCTGCTATCTGGGCGACCGTTCGAAGAGGCACGATTGGGGTTACGGCTGCGGCGAATGTCCGGCCTGCAAATTGCGTGCGCAGGGTTTCGCAAAGTGGCGAACGGCAAATCACATCGCAGCCCGGATTGAAGGAAGCTTGCGATGAGTGCGGCGCTCTATGACCTTCTGCGCGGGATAACGACCGCCACCATCACGACCGTGCTGCTGAAGAAAGGCATCCGGCGCTGCTGGATGAATGGACCCAAGCCGCTTGTGCCGACGGGGAAGCGCCTGGTCGGGCCCGCCTTCACATTGCGTTTCGTGCCCGCGCGCGAGGACCTTGCCACGCCCGAGAGCTGGGCAAAGCCCATCTCGACGCGCGGAGCGATTGAGGAGATGCCGGCCGGCGCGATCGCGGTCGCCGATGCGATGGGCATCACGTCGGCCGGCATTTTCGGTGACATTCTCACTATGCGAATGGTGAAACGCGACGTCGCGGCCCTCGTGACGGATGGGGCCGTGCGCGACAAGGCGGGCGTGCTCGCGACAAAGCTGTCGGTCTGGTGCGCAGGGGTCGCGGCGCCCGCTTCGGTGAACGGGCTGACCTTTGTCGGCTGGCAGGAGCCAATCGGTTGCGGCGGCTGCGCGATCTTCCCGGGCGATGTGATCGTCTGCGACGACGACGGCGCAGTGGTCGTTCCGCAGAATCTCGTCTCGTTCGTCGCCGAGGAGGGAGCCGAGCACGAGCGCATGGAGACGTGGATTGTCAAAGAGGTCGAGAGTGGCGCGAAGCTGCCGGGCCTCTATCCCATGAGCGCTGAAACCAGGGCGCGCTACGAAGCGGCCAAGCCCGGTCATTCCGGGGCGCCGCGCAGCGAAGCGAAGCGCCGCGCCCGGAATCCATAACCACAGGCCTGGAGTGTTTTTCGCGCTTTCGAAGATTCTTGGATTCTTCGCCAATCCCTCCAATCTGATCATTTCGCTTGCATTACTGGGCGTGCTGTTACTGCTGACGCCGTGGCGACGCGCAGGTTTTTGGCTTGCGACTGCGAGCGTCGTTGTGCTTGCCGTTCTCGGGCTCCTGCCGATCGGGAATGCGTTGCTTCTCCCTTTGGAGGACCGGTTTCCGGCTTGGCAAGCCAAAGGTGAAGCGCCCGCCGGCATCGTCGTGCTTGGTGGTGCCATCACGCCGGACGTTTCGCTGGCGCGCCATGAGGTTGCGCTCAACGAGGCGGCGGAGCGCCTCACCGCCGCAGCGGCGCTGGCGCGGCAATACCCGCAAGCGCGCATCATCTATTCGGGCGGCAGCGGCGCACTCCTCTACGATGAGGGCGATGAAGCACCATTGGCGCGCGCACTGTTACAAAGTCTGGGGATTGCGCCGGAACGCATTGCGCTCGAGGACCGCTCGCGCAACACCGTCGAGAACGCGATCTTTTCCAAAGCCGTCGCGCAGCCCAAACCAGGCGAGCGGTGGCTGCTCGTTACTTCCGCCTACCACATGCCGCGTGCTGTCGGCGCCTTCCGCAGGGCGCAATTTCTGGTTGAGGCTTTCCCGGTCGACTGGCGTACACGCGGAAACGAGGATGCATTTCGACCCTTCGCCACGCTAGGCGATGGTTTGCGCAGAACCGATACCGCGGTGCACGAGTGGGTGGGACTCTTTGCGTATTGGCTCAGCGGCAAAAGCTCGGAGCTTTTTCCTGCTCCGTAAGAGCAGCAATATCCGGGGCAAGTTCCCGTATGTCGCTATGGATGCGCGCGAAAAACATGTGGGACATTCGGAAACATATCGGCACTGTTTCTTTGCAAGTGTATGATGCATGACCGATTTGAGATCGGGATTTCAAAAGCGGAGTTCCTCCTTGTCTCTGCAAGAGAGCATGCGGACAAGCAGGTGGAACGCAATACCGCCCGCGGTGCGTGCCGCTCGGAGCGACCGCCTGTTCTACCGGTGTGCATGCGTCGTCACGGCACTCACCGCCGCGGTCGCCATTCTGGCCGTAGCGATAGCCGCAGTTGTGCTCGCAATGAGCTGATTCAGATCGCGTGCAGAAATGCCACACAGGCACGATTTTGGTGTCCCGTAACTATACGGAAAGGGGTCACTGAGGTAGCCTTTTCGCCCTCTGCTCCTGCGCGCGCAGAAAGCAGAGAAAGCCCCGGCCATTGCGACTGAACCAGGCCGGGGCTTTTATTTTGCCCGCGCCTTCGACGCCTCGCCCTTGAGCATCCGCTTCGTCGTGGTCCCGCAATGCTCGCACACGTAGGCGATCTCGACCATGTTGCGGTTGGCGAGCGGCTTCGGTTGCCCCGCCTTCATGGGTTTCCTGCACCCGGGGCAAAGCACGACTGGAGACTTCACGGTACCAACACTCGAAAGAGGTAACCCACCGCCGCGGCACAATGCCTCTATGTTGGGGAGCGGGCATTAACGTGCGACATGCAGGAGCGGTCTGTGGACAAGTACGTGACCATGTACGTCATCATGGGGAACGAATAAAGAACTTGCGGCGAAAGAACAAAACGTGTACATTGCGGGTTCGGGCCTGATTTGTCGGGTCCTGAAAACCTCGCCATAAGGAGGACTAATGGCCACGGCGCTGCGAATTATTGAAGGTTTTTCCATGGATAAGTCGAAAGCCCTTGATGCGGCGCTTTCCCAGATCGAGCGCAATTTCGGCAAGGGCTCGATCATGCGCCTGGGCAAGAACAATAAGGCCATGGATAT
>DATCJI010000097.1:0-9195 GCA_036562835.1 Xanthobacteraceae bacterium
GCGCTTCTGGCGATCGAGCGCGCCAAGGATGCCGACCGCACGGCGGTGCGCAACGCGCTGCGCCAGACCGATGACAAGAGCGTGCGCGGGCCATTCAAGTTCGATCAGAAGGGCGACCCGACCCTGGTCACCCACATGGTGCGCATCGTGGAGGTAAAGGAAACGGACGCCCGCGCCTGATGCGCGGCCAAGGCAATGTGTCCCGGTTGCGGTGCAGCGCGAAGCGGTGCACCGCTGCTCCGGGACCGCCGCAGACCGTAACGGTCCCGGTTCTGCGGCGCATCACTGCGTGTTGCGCCGCGCCCGGGACACGCGCCCATGGAGGTCAACATGTCGTTCAAGGTCGTTCAGTCCGGCGCGCCGCGCCCGCTCGCCAACTATAGCGAGGCATTCATTGCCGGAGATCTGATTTTCGCCGCAGGCCAGCTCGCGAGCGATTTCAGGGAGGGCGTCCCCGCCGAGGCGCGTAAGCGCGCCGGGTTTCCTTTCTATGGCTCCGACATCGAGCTGCAGACCGCCTATGTGCTCGACAACCTCAAACGAACATTCGAAGCCGCCGGCGCCTCGCTCGATCAGGTTATCAAAGCACAGGTCTTTCTCACCGATCTCAATCTGTTCCACGGCTTCGATTCGGTGTGGAAACGCTATTTCAAGGTACCGCCCGCACGCACCACGATCGGCTGCACCGGGCTTCTGGTGAAGGACACGCTCGTGGAGATCGATCTCATTGGTTATCTCCCGCGCAGCGGGCTTGCTCACAAAGTGGTCACCTCATCGGCGCCGCGTCCGCTCGCCAACTACAACGAGGCATTCGTGATGGGGGATCTGGTGTTCGCCGCGGGCCAGCTCGCGAGCGATTTCAAGGGCGGGGTTCCGAGCGAAGCCCGCAAGCATCAGAGCTTTCCGTATTACGGCTCAGACATCGAGCTGCAGACCGCCTATGTTCTGGAAAACCTGAAAAAGACCTTCGAAGCCGCCGGCTCATCGCTCGAACATGTGGTCAAGGCGCAGGTCTTCCTCACCGATCTCAACGATTTTCACGGCTTCGATACGGTATGGAAAGGCTATTTCAAGGTGCCGCCGCCGCGCACCACCATCGGCTGCACCGGGCTTCTGGTGAACGACACGCTGGTCGAGATCGATCTCGTCGGATATGTGCCGCGCGAGGGGCTCAAGCATGAGGTCATCAAGTCGTCTGCGCCGCGCCCGCTTGCGCATTACAACGAGGCCTTCACGCTCGGCAATTACGTGTTCGCCGCCGGCCAGATCGCCAGCGATTATGTGAGCGGCGTGCCGGAGAAGGCGCGCAAGCACGCAAGCTTTCCGCATTACGGCTCCGATATCGAGCTGCAGACGACCTACATCCTCGACAACCTGAAGAAGACGTTCGAGGCTGCGGGCTCATCGCTGGATAATGTGGTGAAGGCGCAGGTGTTTCTCACCGACCTCAACAACTTCCACGGCTTCGATACGGTGTGGAAGCGCTATTTCAAGCTGCCGCCCCCGCGCACCACCATCGGCTGCACCGGCCTTCTGGTGAAGGACACGCTGGTCGAGATCGATCTGATCGGGCTGAAGGAATAGGGAGAGACACCCGTAGCCCGGATGGAGCGCAGCGACATCCGGGGTCGATCCCGGATTTCGCTCCGCTCAATCCGGGCTACGATCGTTACCTTCTACTCCGCGGCGTCCTGCAGCTCGGCGGGCGTGGGGCAGGTGCAGATCGGGTGGCGATCACCATACGCATTGTCCACGCGATTGACCGGCGCCCAATATTTGTCGCCTTGCAGCGCGGGCACGGGAAAGCATGCCTGGGCACGCGAATAGGGGTGCGTCCATTTCTCGTCCGCGAGATCGAGCACCGTGTGCGGTGCATTTTTCAGAACATTGTCGTCGCGCGGCATCTTGCCCGTCTCGACGGCGCGGATTTCCTCGCGGATCGCCAGCATGGCTTCGCAGAACCGATCAAGCTCCGCACGCGATTCCGATTCCGTCGGCTCGATCATCAACGTGCCAGGCACCGGAAAGCTCATGGTAGGCGCATGAAACCCGTAGTCGATGAGCCGCTTGGCGATATCCTCGGCGGAAACGCCCGCAGTCTCCTTGAAACCACGCATGTCGAGAATGCACTCGTGGGCCACGCGGCCTTTGGCCCCCTTGAACAGCAGCGGGTAATCTTTTCCGAGCCGCGCCGCGATGTAATTCGCGTTGAGAATGGCCGCCTTGCTCGCCGCAGTCAGCCCCTCGCCTCCCATTAGCAGCATGTAGATCCACGAGATGGTGAGAATAGATGCGGAGCCGAACGGAGCCGCTGAAACCAGGCCGATCTGCTGCGGATTTTGTGGCCATCGCGGATGGGCGGGCAAGAAAGGTGCAAGGTGCGCCTTTACGCCAATCGGCCCCATGCCTGGGCCGCCGCCACCGTGCGGTATGCAAAAGGTCTTGTGCAAATTGATGTGGCAGACATCCGCGCCATAATCGGCGGGTCGCGCCAATCCCACTTGCGCATTGAGATTGGCGCCGTCTAAATAAACCTGGCCGCCGAAGCTGTGCACGGTCTCGCAGATTGCCCGAATACCCGGCTCGAACACGCCGTGAGTGGAAGGATACGTGATCATCAGCGCAGCCAGCTTTTGCGCGTGCTCCTCGGCCTTGGCGCGCAGATCCGCGGCATCGACGTTGCCAGCGGCGTCGCAGCTCACCACCACCACGTCCATGCCGGCCATGTGCGCGGAGGCAGGGTTCGTGCCGTGCGCGGAGGAAGGAATGAGACACACGTTGCGATGCCCCTCCCCCCTGCTGCGGTGCCACGCGCGGATGACGAGAAGGCCCGCATATTCCCCCTGCGCACCCGAATTGGGCTGCAGGGAGATTGCGTCAAACCCGGTGATTGCCCGCAATTTTTCGGCGAGATCGCCGATCAGCTCCGCATAACCTTGTGCCTGCTCGGCGGGCGCGAAGGGGTGCAGGTGAGCAAATTCCGGCCAGGTCAGCGGCATCATCTCGGTCGTGCCGTTGAGCTTCATGGTGCACGAGCCGAGCGGGATCATGCCGCGGTCGAGCGCAAGGTCGCGATCAGCAAGCCGGCGCAGATACCGCAGCATCTCGGTTTCCGACCGATGACTGTTGAATACCGGATGCGTCAAAAATCCGGTTTCACGGCGCAAAGCGCTGGGTATCGCGTCGCCGGCTTCCCCGATGCTGGCACAGGAAAGCCGAACCGCCGCACCCTCAGGTGATCCGAACGCATCCCAGACCGCCTCGATGATTTCCCGCGTGGTCGTCTCATCGCAACTGACGCCGATGCCGGCATGTAGCGTTTTTAAGCAGCGCAGGTTGATTCCATTGCGCTCGGCGCGCGCAACGATCTCCGCCTGCCGCTCGCCCGCCTCGACAGTGATGGTATCGAAAAAAGTTTTGGAAATGCGCCAGCCCAGCCGCTCCAGTCCGCGAGCCAGCACGGAGCAGCTGCGACGCACGTTGCGTGCGATTTCGGTCAGACCCTCGGGGCCGTGGTAGACCGCGTACATCGCCGCAATGACGGCGGGCAGCACCTGCGCAGTGCAGATGTTTGAGGTCGCCTTCTCGCGCCGGATGTGCTGCTCGCGGGTCTGCAGAGCGAGTCGATATGCGGAACGTCCGCGCGCATCGACCGATACGCCGACGATGCGTCCCGGCAATGCCCGCTGGTGAGCCGCACGGGTCGCGATGAACGCCGCATGCGGGCCGCCATATCCCATCGGCAGGCCGAAGCGCTGCGTCGAACCGACAGCGATATCGGCGCCGAGCTCGCCGGGTGGCCTCAGCAAGGTCAGCGCGAGAGGATCGGCGGCCATAACCGCCACTGCGCCGGCCGCATGCAGCGCCGCGATGCTCGTTCGGAAATCGCGGATCTCCCCCGAGGACCCGGGATACTGAAAGATCGCACCGAACACGCGCGCAGGATCGAGGTCGCGCGCCGGATCGCCGACAAGCACGTCCCAGCCGAGGGGGTCCGCCCGCGTCTGCATGAGCGCAATCGTTTGCGGGTGAGAATCGCGGTCGACGAAGAACGCAGAGGCCTTCGACCGCGAGATGCGCCGCGCCATGGCCATGCCTTCGGCTGCCGCCGTTGCCTCGTCGAGGAGCGATGCGTTGGCGACCTCGAGCCCGGTCAGGTCGGCCAACATGGTCTGAAACGTAAGCAGCGCCTCCAGGCGGCCTTGGCTGATCTCCGATTGATAGGGCGTGTACGCTGTGTACCAGGCTGGATTCTCCAGGACGTTGCGCTGGATGACTGGCGGCAGAAACGTGCCGTAATACCCCTGGCCGATCATGGAACTCAGCACGCGGTTCTTGGCCGCAACTTCGCGCACTCGCTTCAAGGCCTCAGGCTCGGAAAGCGCAGCTCCGAGTTCGAGCGGCTGTTTTTGGCGAATGCTTGCCGGTACGGTCTCCGCGATCAGTGCCTCGATGCTGGACGCGCCGATCGCCTCGAGCATGCGCGCGTGATCGTCAGTCTCAATGCCGATATGGCGGCTCGCAAACCCGTCCTGCCCACGCGCTTTCGCCATCAGCCGATCAGCTCCTTATAGGCAGCCTCATCCATGAGCGCGTCGAGCTCGGACGCATCGGCGATCCTGATCTTGAACAGCCAGCCGCGCCCCATCGCGTCGGAATTCACGAGGCTTGGCTCGCTCGCAAGCTGATCGTTGACAGCCGTCACGTTGCCGCTCACCGGCGCGTATACGTCGGACGCAGCTTTCACCGATTCGACCACGGCCGCCTGCGCGCCCTTTTTCAAGTCGCTTCCGGGCGCCGGCAGTTCCACATAAACGAGGTCGCCGAGCTGCTCCTGCGCATAAGCCGTAATGCCTATCGTCGCCGTATCGTTTTCGACGCGGAGCCACTCATGGTCCTTGGTGAATTTCACTGTGCTCATCGACGGTCCTGCATCTCAGCTCCGCTTGTAACGGATTGGCACGAAGGGAAGCTCGCTCACATTCACCGGCACGCGCCTGCCGCGCACCTCGGCATAGAGCGTGGTATCCGGCATCGCGGCCGCGCTCTCGACGTAAGCCATAGCAACGGGTGCATTGACGCTCGGGCCGAAGGTCCCGGACGTGACTGTTCCGATCGCAGTATCCGAGCTGAGTTTTGCATAGAGCGGAGCGTGTGCCCGAATAGGCGTGCGTTCCTGGGAGCGCAGGCCCACGCGCTGGCGCTGCGTGCCTTGCGCGAGCTGGCGCAGGATGACTTCTGCGCCCGGAAAGCCGCCAGCGCGCGCGGCGCCGGCACGCCGCACTTTCGGGATCGCCCATGCAAGCCTCGCCTCGACCGGGCTCGTTGCCTCATCCATATCGGCCCCGTAAAGGCACAAGCCGGCCTCGAGCCGCAAGCTGTCGCGGGCGCCAAGTCCTATGGACTCAACATCGGGATGTTCGAGCAGCGCGCGCGCAAGCCGTTCCGCCGCATGCGCGGGAACGCTGATCTCGAACCCGTCCTCGCCCGTGTAGCCGGATCGCGAGACGATGCACTCAGCTCCCACAAGGCTCGCGTGGCGCACATCGAGAAAGCGCAGGGAGATGATCTCAGGAGCCAGCGCGCTCAACACCTTCCCGGCTTGCGGGCCCTGCAGCGCAATGAGCGCGCGATCCGCAAGCAGCTCCACGCTGCAGCAATTTTCGAGAGCGCGGCGCAGCCGTTTGCAATCGGCATCCTTGCGGCTCGCGTTGACGATGAGCAGCCAATGATCGCCGCGGTTGGCCATCATAAGATCGTCAAAAATGCCGCCGGACTCATTGGTCAAAAATCCATAGCGCTGCCGGCCTTCCCGCAATCCCAGCACATCGATCGGCATCACGCTCTCGAGCGCGCGCGCCGCATCCGCCGGCGCATCGCGCGGACGAACCACAACCTGACCCATGTGAGAGACATCGAAGACACCCGCCGCGGCGCGGGTGTGCAGGTGCTCCTTGAGGATGCCGCTCTCGAACTGGATCGGCATCTCATAGCCGGCGAACGCGGCAAAACGCGCACCGAGCTCAACGTGCAGCGCATGAAGCGGCGTGCGCTTGAGATCGGCGGGGGCGAGAGGCTCGGCGTGTAAGGACATCAGGCACCCAGCTCGCGGACTTGCGAGGAGAACTGTGGTGCCCCCTCTGTCTTTTTGCCTGAGAACGTTATCCCGTCGGCGGGCGCGCGCGCCTCTTTCCAGAGTCGTCCTCTACCGGGCGGTTCGTCTGCCTGAGAGTTTCCGGGGCGGTTGCTCCTTCGGCGCCGGCTGAGCCGATCTCTCCCGCGGCGGTAGTCGTTATGTGAGTGTACCGCGGCAGGCGGGCCATGTCATCGGCCAGCGGGACAGCGGACGTCCGTCCTCCCCTGCCAATTCACGAAGCGAAATGAGCGGGACGGTGCGAACGCACCATCGTCACTGGACTTTAGCTGCGGTACGGTCGTCGCTGACGAGCAACCCATCCTCGATGCGGACGATCCGATTGGCAAACGGCAGGATACGCGGATCATGCGTGACGACGAAAACTGCGCGCGTCGCCTCCTTCGCGATCTCGGCAAGCAGGCCCATGATTGCGCCGCCGTTCTCGCTGTCCAGGGCGGCCGTCGGCTCGTCGGCCAGCACGACGGCGGGATCGCCGACGATTGCGCGCGCGATGGCAACCCGCTGCTGCTCCCCCCCACTCATGTCCCGCGGAAATGATCTGAGCTTGTGCGAAAGCCCGACCGACGCGAGCGCCTCGCGCGCCTTGACCAGTGCCGCCTGCGTGCGCTCGCCGCGCACATCGAGCGGCAGGCGCACATTCTCTTCGGCCATCAGCGTCGGGAAGAGATGGTAGGACTGAAAGATGAATCCGATGTTCTCCCGTCTGAGCTTGGCCAGCTCTTCTGCGCCGGCGCCCGTCACAGTGCGGCCGCGTATCTTGACCACGCCCTCGGTTGGGGAAAGAAGGCAGCCAAGGATCGAGAGCAAGGTGGTCTTGCCACTGCCCGAAGGTCCCATGAGCATGGTGAGCTCGCCGCCCGAAAGCGCGATGCTCACGCCTTTGAGCGCCAGCACGCGGGCCGCTCCCTCGCCCAGCGCCTTGACCACACCGGCGGTTTCGATGACGACATTGTTTTTCGCAGGCGTATGCAGGAGCGCGGCGTTGTCGAGGCAAGCCGCGTCTGATTCGCGAAGCGCTTCGGACATGGTCTTTGATAGCCCGCGCGTCGTCATCCAGCAATGCGGGCGCAATTATCGCCCGCATGCGCGGGCGATGACATGATCGTGTTTGTTCAGATGGCGGCGATCACGCGGCGTTTGCCTGGGCCCGGCTGCTTGCGCCGGCGCGCACGAGCCGTCCCGGCAGCGACCCCGTGTGCTCGCCGCGCTCGAAGATCGGGGTCCCTGCCACGAGCGTCGCCGCATAGCCATCCACTCGCTGCACGAACCTGCGCCCATTCGCCGGCAGATCGTTCACGAGCTCCGGCTGGTGCAGTCGGAGGCCATCAAAGTCGATCAAATTGATGTCGGCACGCAGCCCGGGTGCGAGGCGCCCCCGGTCGTAGAGACCGAAGAAATCAGCGGTCTCGCTGGTCTGCCGCTTGATTACATATTCGACCGGTAGACGCGGGCCGCGGGCTCGATCCCGCGCCCAGTGCGCGAGCATGTAGCTCGGTACGCCGGCATCGACGATCGAGGCGCAGTGCGCACCGCCATCGCTCAGTCCGAGGAGCGTGCCGCTCGAAAGCAGCATCTCCCGGATGGGCTCATGATCTCCCACCGTGTAGTTCACCACGGGGAAAAACAAGTACCGGTTGTCGGCCTCGGTGAGATAATCATATGCGACCTCCTCCGGCGTGCGACCCTCGCGCGCCGCAATGGCGGCCGTGCTCATCTCCTCGGGCGGCTCGTAGTCCGGCGGCTCGCCCATGACGAAGAATTTGTCCCAGCGCGTCGTAATCAGCTGCCGGAACTGCGCCAACCGCGCGATCTCCTCTGCCGAAGGCGTTTCTGAAAGAATGCGGCGGCGCAGGGCGGGATCGCGCAGGCACTCGCGCTGCTGCGGAATGCTCAGTCCATCGAGCTGGCGATAGCTCGGACGCACCGAGAACGGATTGAGTGCCGTGCCGATGCCCATCATCACGCCAATGGGACGGCCGGCGATCTGGGCAGTGACCGGCAGGCCCTGCGCACGCGCGGCATGCACCGCACCGAGCAGCCGCCGCCAGCGCTCCGCGTCCTCGTACCGGTCGGTGAGCAGAAACCAAACGGGCCGGCCGGTTTCTCTCGCGAGCCGGGTGATCCAGGCGATCTCCTCTTCTTCGTCATCGAAGTCGCTGTTCATGCCAAACGCGCCGGCGCTTACCGCGCCAAGCGCAGAGCCGATGCCCATCAGCTCCTCGATCGCTGCGTAGCGTGAGGGCACCATGTCGCCGATGGGTGTCTTGTGGGAATCCGTGCGTGAGGTGGTGAAGCCGAAGGCGCCGGCGCGCAGCGCCTCAATGGTGAGGCGCCGCATCTCGGCAATATCCTCGGCAGTAGCGGCTTCGAGGCGGATGGCTCGCTCGCCCATGACATAGACGCGCAACGGGTGGTGCGCGATCTGCGCGCCGATGTCGATTGCGCGCGGCCGCCGCTCGAGCGCATCCATAAATTCAGGAAAGGTTTCCCATTCCCACGTCAGCCCGTTGGTGAGGACAACGCCCGGGATTTCCTCGACGCCTTCCATCAGATCCATGAGCGCAGCGCGATGCTCTGCACGCACCGGCGCAAAGCCCACGCCGCAATTGCCAAAGATCACCGTGGTCACCCCGTGCCAGCACGAGGGCGCAAGCAGAGAGTCCCAGATCGCCTGTCCATCATAGTGGGTGTGCACGTCGACCCAGCCCGGCGTCACCAGAAGCCCTGCCGCATCGATCTCCCTGTGCGCGGGCGCATGCTTGCCTCCGACCTCCGCAATGCGCTCGCCCGAAATGCTCACGTCTCCGGTGAAGGCCGGCTTGCCGGTGCCATCAACGATGGTCCCGCCGCGGATGACGATATCGTGCATGGAGCCTCTCCGGATAGGCGTGGCAGAAAATCAGGCCAGCAAGCGATGATGCACCCGGCACCTAAACGATGCAAATTAGGAGTCAACCAGCTAATGCTCTCGTGAGCATGGCTGGTAGTGTGGCGGTTCAGAAGTCCGCATCGTTGTTGCGGCGAGTTCAATTGCGGAC
>DATCJI010000473.1:0-2433 GCA_036562835.1 Xanthobacteraceae bacterium
ATCGCCAGCGTGATCTTTTCGAGGAGGCCCAAGCCGCGCTCGCGCGCGTAGGGCTTGTGCATCTTGCCGATCGTCCGCTGTCGCAAACATCCTATGGTGAGCGGCGCCGCGTGGAGATTGCCATGGCGCTTGCGCAAAATCCGCGCGTGTTGCTTCTGGACGAGCCCTTCGCCGGCCTATCCATAGACGAGCGCCGGCAGGTGCAGGGCCTTCTGCGCGCTCTGCCGCGCGAACTGACCATCGTGATGATCGAGCACAACATGGATGTCGCGCTCGATTTCGCCGAGCGCATCACGCTTCTGCATTTCGGCGAAGTGATCGTGGAAGGCACGCGCGCCGAGGTTGTGGCCGATCACCGCACCAGGGAGGTCTATCTTGGCGAATAGCGCGCTCGCGCTCCGCGCGATCGAGGCCTTTTACGGTGATAGCGAGGTGCTGCAGGGTGTCTCGTTCTCCCTTGGAGAGGGTCGCCTGCTTGGACTGCTTGGCCGCAACGGCGCGGGCAAATCAACGTGCATGAACGTAACGGTCGGACTGCTGCCGGCACGGGACGGCGAAGTCGAGATATTCGGCGAAGCCGTGACCCGGCTTGCGCCCGAACAGATCGCGGCGCGCGGGGTTGCGCTCGTTCCACAGGGCCGGCGCGTGTTCAAGAGTCTCACCGTGCGTGAGAACCTCGCAGTTGCCGCGCGCAAGCCGCGCGGCACGCCGCCCGCGTGGAACGTCGATACGGTGCTCGCAAGCTTTCCGCGTCTTGCCGAGCGGCGCAGCCACCTGGCCGCGCACCTCTCGGGGGGCGAGCAGCAGATGCTCGCCATCGGGCGGGCGCTCATGAACAATCCCCGCGTGCTGCTCATGGATGAGCCGTCGGAGGGTCTCGCGCCGCAGATCGTCGCCGATGTCATGGCGACCATCCGCAGGCTGAAGGAGGCGGGACTTTCCATCGTGCTGGTCGAGCAGAATCCGAAGCTCGTGTTCGACATCGCCGATGATATCGTGGTGCTCAACAGCGGGCGCGTAGCCGTGGCGGATACCGCAGAACGATTGCGCGATGCCGATTTGCAGCAGCATCTCGGGGTGTTCTAGAGTTTCTCATGTCTCAGATCTGGAACAAGTACGCGAATACGGCGGCGCGCCCGCATCTCAGGCCCGGGCGCGAGCTGCGCCCTTCGAGCACCACAATCGATATTCATTCGCACGTGGCCATTCCTGCCGCCGCAGCGTTCGTCGCGCCGCATCTCGATGTTTCAACCATTCCGCTCGCGCATTTTGCCGGGGAGACCACCAAGGCGCTCAATCAGAAACAGGAGCAGGATATCCGCGCACGCATTACCGGCTATGACGAGCGGCTGCGCGAGCTCGACGGCATGGGCATCGACATGCAGCTGGTGCTGCCCTCGCCGCCCCAATGCTATTACACCGTTCCGCTCGACATTGGCGTCAAGGCCGCCCGCATGATCAATGATGGGCTTGCCGAGTACGTCGCGCGCAAGCCTGACCGCTTCGTCGCCCTCGGGACTGTGCCACTCATGAACGGCAGCGAGGCGGCGCGCGAGCTGGAGCGCTGCATGAAAACGCTCGGCATGAAGGGCGCGCAAATCCTGACCAACGTGGGTGGACGCGAGTTGTCCGATCCGGCTTACGCGGCGTTCTGGAAAAAGGCCGAGGAGCTCGGCAGCCTGGTCGTTATTCATCCGAACGGCTTCACCGAAGCCCGACGCTTCACGCGCTTTTATTTCAACAATGTCGTCGGCAATCCGCTGGAGACAACGATTGCGCTGCATTACCTGATCTTCGACGGTGTGATCGAGCGCCATCCGAATCTGAAGCTTCTTGCCGTGCACGGCGGCGGCTATCTGCCCGCCTATTCGGGTCGCATCGACCACGCCTGGGGGGCGCGCAGCGACTCCCACGCCGATCTGCCGCATCCGCCCACCGCGTATCTGAAGAAAATCTATTTCGATACGGTCGTGTTCACCCCGCAACAGCTGCGCGAGCTGGTGCGCGATTTCGGTGCCGACCACATCATCATGGGGACGGACTACCCGTTCGACATGGGCGAGTATGACCCCATAGGCCATGTGGCCTCGGTTGAGGAATTCGATCCTGCCACTGTTGCAGCGATTGCCGGCGGCAACGCCCGCCGCCTGCTGGGGATTTGACGCTGATCTTCACCCGCGGGCTTGACCCGCGGGTCTATCTCTTCCTTCGTAAGATGGATTGCCGGGTCAACCCCGGCAATGACGATGTCAGAACTTTACGCGATCAGCGCCTTTGAGACCCAGCATCGCGCGCGCCTCCTTGGGCGTTGCGATCTGATATCCAAGCTCCTCGATGAGCCGGCGCATCTTCGTCACCTGCTCGGCGTTGCTCTTCGCAAGCTGGCCCCGGCCGATGTAGAGGCTGTCCTCCAGCCCCACACGCACGTTGCCG
>DATCJI010000480.1:0-2941 GCA_036562835.1 Xanthobacteraceae bacterium
GTTTACGGAGTCGGACGTTGACGCCATCGTGAGGCTTCATGCGCCTGATGCTTTGTTCATGGGAACCGCGAGCAAAAACGTGGTGACGCAAACGGCCGGAGTTCGCGCCTACTTTGAGAACGCACTTCTCAACAATCGGCCCAGAAGTGCAAAGCTCACCGACTACAAGTTGTTCGAACTGTCTGAATCGGCTGTCGCTGTTTCTGGCCTAGACTTGCTGACCGGCGTCCGCGACGGGAGCACATTCAGCACTGCCGGACGTGTGACCTTTGTGATCGCCAAGCGCGGGGCGGATTGGCAAATCGTCCAGTTTCATCGCTCTCCTGTTCCCAACTGAGCGCTTAAATCCCAGGAGGCGACCATGGAACGTTCTCGCCGCAAACTTCTACATCTGGCCGCCGGCACAGTCAGCGTGTTTGGCCATAATTCCTGACTGGGAGCATCATCATGAAGTTGTCGATGAAGGTTTTCATTGTTCTCATCGCTGTGGCTATGCACGGCTCACCTGCCAACGCGCAGGGCCTGCTGACGGTACGTGAGGTTTCCCTGGGCATGGCCCTGGAGATTGCACAGGGAGCTCTTGAGGCCTGTCGAAAACTCGATGCTCATATTGGCGTGAGTGTAGTGGACCGGGGCGGGCATGTTCTGGTGACACTGCGCGACGACGGAGCGGCCCACCACACCGTCGAGCTCGCGCAGCGCAAGGCCTACACCGCCCGCATCTTTCGTCAGACGACACGCGAATTCGTCGAGCGCATCATTAGCAATCCGCGTGCGCAGGGTCTCAAAGATACGACTGGAGCATTAGCGTCCTTTGGCGGGGTTCCGATCAAGGTGGGCGAAGAGACGATCGGTGGTGTGGGTGTTAGCGGCGCACCTGGCGGCCCCAACGACGAAGCGTGCGCCGCGGCGGGGATTGCCAAGGTCTCGGATCGGCTTAAGTGACTTTGCGCCAGGAGTGTTGGTGGCTTCGGGTCAGGACCGACAAGCTCAAGGCGAGCAGGACAAGTCAGGTCTAGCATTGAAACCTGACTTGCGAGTGGACATCGGCGGCTTCGCTTTCAGCGAGGCAAAAGCAGTCGTACCGGCATGGGCCGACTCCGTCTCGCCTAAGTCGGCGATCAGAGTACGGCTTCTAATGGTTACACGATCTGGCTCTCGACGGCCGTCATCCCGACGACGGAGGCCAGCATCTCCAGGCCTTCAACCAGCTCAGCGCGGTTGCGCGCAGCACCGAGCGAGACACGCACTGCGTGCGGGGCGTTTGCATCAACCGCGAATGCGTCGCTGCCGACCACGGCAAGCCCGTTGCGCAGCAGATAAGCGACGAAATTTTCCCGCCGCCATTCGGACGGCAGCGTGAGCCACAGGTGATGGCCGGCCCGCCCGGCCGAAAATGTCAGCCCCTTGAGCGCGCGACCAGCAAGCTGCTGCCGGCCAGTCGCTTCACTGCGGATCGCGGCGATGATGCGCTCCGTAATCCCGCTTTCGATCCAATACGTCGCCAGCGCGACCATGAGGGGCGGCGGCATCTGCGTCGCTGCCTGCAGGCGCCCGCGCATCTCCTCCCGTGTGGGCAAATCGGGTGTCAGGAGATAGGAGACCCGCAAGGCCGGCGCGATGCATTTCGACAGCGTCGTGGCCAGATATGTCCGCTCCGGAATGAGATTGGCGATGGGGCGAGCCGACGGATCGAGCAGGCCATAGGCGTCGTCCTCGATCAGAATGGTCCCTGCCGCACGTAGGATCGCAGCGATGGCGGCGCGGCGCTCGGGCGGTATCGTGGCGGTGGTCGGGTTGTGCAGCGTGGGGATGAGATAGATCGCTTTCGGTTTGTGGGCGCGGCAGGCCGCTTTCAGCGCATCGGGCAGAACGCCCTGTTTGTCCATGGCGACGCCGACCAACCTGACGCCGAGCCGCGCCGCGGCCGCTTTCATGCCGGGAAAGGTCAAGGCTTCCGTCAACACCACGTCGCCGCGACCGGCGACCTGCATCAGCACGTTGAAAAGAATCGCCTGGGTGCCGGGATAGATCACCATGCGCTCGGCTGCGGCCTCCGGGACGCGCGCACGCAGCCAGTGCGCCGCAATCTGGCGCTCGTGATCACTGCCGCCTGGCGGCAGATAATTCAGGAAAGCCGTCAGCCCCGATTTTTGACGGATCGCCTCCAGCCCCTGCAGGATGCGCTCATCGAGTTGCGCCTCAAGCGGATGCGGCGGGACGTTCATGGAGAGATCGATCCTGACCGCCGCTGCGCGCTCCGCCGCCGGCCGCACCGTGGTTTCGGAGACGAACGAGCCCCGTCCGACCTGCGCCTCGATCAATCCCCTCCGCCGCGCCTCGCGATAGGCCCGCGTTACTGTGGTGAGGTCGCAGCCAAGTGCTTTTGCCAGTGCCCGATGGGTCGGCAGTTGCTGGCCCCGCACCAGACGTCCTGATGCGATGTCGCTCTCCAGCGCGCCCACGATGCGCTGGTAGAGCGGCCCTTGCAGCTCTGAGATTGTAGGGATCCATCCCATGCAATCTTCCCGTTTTGTTTTGATTGTAGGCTTTATCTGCCCATATTGTACGGCGACACGCAAAGGAAAGGCCTGAGAATGGCAAATGCTCCGATATCGTTGGCGGAAGCAATGTGGCGCGGCTTCCTGGGGCGATGCCCGCACTGCGGTGAGGGAAAGCTGTTTTCGGGTTTCCTGAAGGTCGCCCATCATTGCGAGGCCTGTGGTGAAGAGCTATTTCATCAGCGCGCCGATGATTTTCCGGCCTATCTCGTGATCCTGCTGGTGGGCCATGCCGTTGTCCCGGCCGTTCTAGCCGTCGAAACGGCCTATTCGCCGCCACTCGCTTTGCAGTTCCTGTTCTGGCTGCCGGTGACGCTGGTTGCGTCACTCGCGCTGCTGCAGCCCACGAAGGGCTCGATCATCGGGCTGCAATGGCAGAT
>DATCJI010000506.1:0-4575 GCA_036562835.1 Xanthobacteraceae bacterium
AGGTGGCCTTGAAGTCGATTGCGTTCTCGCCAATGCCCTCAAGCAGGAGATGCGCGACATCCGTAAGCCGGGCCTCGGTGTAACGCATTGCGGCAGGATTATCGCCGTCCACGTTGCCGAAATTGCCCTGGCCTTCGATCAGCGGGTACCGCTGTGCGAAATCCTGAGCAAGACGAACGAGCGCGTCGTAGACGGCCTGGTCTCCATGCGGATGAAACTTGCCGATGACATCGCCGACCACGCGCGCGCATTTCTTGAACGCCGCCCCGGGATCGAGACGCAATTGCTGCATCGCGTAGAGCAGTCGACGGTGAACGGGTTTGAGGCCGTCGCGCGCATCGGGCAGCGCTCGGTTGACAATCGTCGAAAGCGCATAGGCGAGATACCGCTCTTCCAAAGCCTCGTGGAGCTTGATCTCCTGCGCGCCGTGCTCTTCTGCGGGAATCAGTTGCTTGCCCATGCGCCAGACTTAATCGGAAGCAGCATCATGAACAAGCGATGAACGCGGCAGCCACGCTGCGTTCCGAATCGATGCGCTACTTTGCCTGTCGGAGGCGGGCTCTCCCCTGCCCTCGATCTGAACTAAGGAGAAGAAAATGCGGAAAATCTTGATGTCTGCCACCGTGGCACTCGGCATTGCCGTATCGAGCGCATCACCCACTCTCGCCGCTCCGGCCGATGGACTGGTGATCGGCAACGCGGTCGGCTTGGGCGCGGTTACGGAACAGGTGCACTGGTACGGGTACTGGCGCCATCACCACCGCCATCATCACTATTATTATCGACACTGGTGGTAAGGGCGCATCGATCTCGAAGGCCGGGCGGTAGGAGCGCTCGGCCTTTCACTCGACCAAGGTGCTGGTGGCCGCGTCGTTGCGCACGACGGTGGCAATGAAGCTCGCGCGAGCGTCGGGGAATCTTAACCCACGCGGCTCGAACACATGCCGCAGCAGAAAATAGCGCGTGAGGGTAAAACCCGCGGCGATGTCATCGCGATCGGGCGGCGCTGAGGACACTTCGCCCAGAAAAGCCGGCAGCCGCAGCAGTTTGTGCTTCCAGGGCTCGCCTTCGGCCCGGGACACGGCACGTCCGGAGCTTGGGGAAACATAGATCAGGTCGGTCCTCGTTCCGCTGACCGCGCATTTTTCGAGATCGAGGCCGAAGCCAAGCTCAGCCAGTATCTGAAGCTCGAAACGCACAGTGCAGAGTGCCGCACTCAAAATATCGGGAAGCACCTCGACGACATGTGTCAGCGCCGCATGAACTTGAGGGTGCGGCTCACGTTCCGCCAATAACCGGCAAAGTGCCGCCAGGTGCGTGATCCCGAACAAAGCATGCGGGATGGACAGGAAGGTCGCCGCACGCCCATCGAGCGCCTCAACCATGTAGTGACCGAGATGCTCTTCGAGACGGGCTTGCCACTGAACGCTCACGCAATTGCCGGGCTGCAGAACAGGGCGGAGACGCGAGCCTGCCCCGCCCCGGACCAGTCCCAGGTGGCGTCCGTGCGCTCGCGTCATGACCTCCAGAATGGCGCTCGCCTCCCCATGGCGGCGACTGCCAAGCACGATGCCCTCGTCGGTCCATCGCATGAGCTAATCCTCAGGTACTTCAAGACCCATGGCGCGGTAGCGCTCGGCATCCTCGCTCCAGCCTTCCCGGATCTTCACAAACAAAAAGAGATGCACCCGCGCTTCGGCCATGTCGGCGATCTCAGAGCGCGCCGCAGCGCCGATCGCTTTGATCATTCTTCCATTCTTTCCCAGCACGATCTTGCGCTGGCTCTCACGCTGCACATAGACCGTCTGCGCTATGCGAATTGAGCCGTCCTTCAGCTTCTTCCATTCCTCCGTCTCCACAGTTGACTGATAGGGCAGCTCGTCGTGCAGATAGAAATAAACCTTCTCGCGCGTTATTTCAGCGGCGAGCTGGCGCAGGGGGGCGTCGGTGATCTGGTCCTCCGGATAAAGCCATGGTCCGGGCGGCACGTTCCGGGCAAGCCACGACCTCAGATCCCTCACGCCATCTCCGGTGAGAGCCGAGATCATGAAGGTCGCGACAAAACAACCAAGTTCATTTGCAGCCCTGGCCATGTCCAAGAGCCGCCGCTTCTCGACAATATCGATCTTGTTGATGACGAGGATCTTGGCGGGGCTTGAGGCGCTGAGCTGATCAAACAGTGGCCTGGCGTCCTCAATATCGCGTTGTGCATCGAGCAGGACGGCGATGATGTCGGTCTCGTTCGCTCCCGCCCAGGCGCTGGCCACCATTGCGCGATCGAGCCGACGCCTGGGAACGAAGATGCCCGGCGTATCGACAAAGATAAGTTGCGCCCCATTCTCAATGCCGATTCCGCGCAGGAGCATGCGCGTCGTCTGCACCTTGTGGGAGACGGCAGCTACTTTGCTGCCGACCAGCGAATTGAGCAGCGTCGATTTGCCCGCATTAGGCGGTCCGAGGATGCCGACAAAGCCGCAACGGGATTCTGGCGAATGCGTGATTATCAGTCCTCGCTGTGATCCTTCTTGTCTGCTGTACGGCTGAGCATTGCAGCCGCTGCCGCCTGCTCCGCCGCACGTTTCGAGCGACCGAGCCCCTCGGCCGGGGCAACCTCAGGCAGTTCCACCCATACGCGGAACTCGGGATCGTGATGCGGCCCGGTGCGCTCGATCTCGCGATAGGCCGGGGTAGGCAAGCCGCGCGCCTGCGCCCACTCCTGCAACTGGGTCTTTGCATCCCGCAGTGGCCGTTTTGGTGTGCGCATGCGCTCGCTCCATAGCCGCTCGACCAAAGCGGATGCCGCGGAGTAACCGCCATCCACGAACACCGCTCCGATCAGCGCTTCGCATACGTCGGCAAGGATTGCTGTGCGGTCCCGACCCCCTGCATTGATTTCCGAAGCGCCGAGCCTGATCGCGCTGCCCAAGTCAATGGCACGTGCCACGTCGGCACAGGCCTCCCTGCGGACGAGCTCTGCAAGGCGACGGGACATTTCTCCCTCGTCCGCCTTCGGGAACGCCCGGAACAACATGTCCGAAACCGACAGCCCCAGCACGTGATCGCCAAGAAATTCAAGGCGCTGATAGGAGCTCGCGCGATTGCGTATTCCGGCAAAGGCCGAAATGTGGCTCAGCGCCTGTTCCAGAAGGCGTCGGTCCGCAAAGCGATAGGCAATGCGCTGCTCGACAGCGTCGAACTCCGCACGGCCGTGTTTGTCGTGCCTGGGTCCTTGTGGATCGCTGCCCGGAGACGCGGGCGATATCGCTTTGGCTGATCGAGCTGCTTCTGTTCGGCCGGGGTTCATCGCACGATCGTGAAGAGCCGGTTCCATCGCACCGACCACGGCCACCGCCAGATCATCCACGCGTGCTCACCCTCTCGGATTGAAAAGAAAATGATCTGAGCGCGGCCGACGATGTTCTCGAAGGGAACGTAGCCAACCTGGCTCAGCACCCGGCTGTCAGTCGAATTATCCCGATTGTCCCCCATCATAAAATAGTGACCTGCAGGTACCTGATATACGGGTGTGCTGTCGTAAAACCCGTTGTCCACCAGATCGAGCGTCGTATAGCTCACTCCGTTGGGCAGCGTTTCGCGCCACCGCTTGACGCGGATCGGCCGCGCACCCTCCTCCGTCTCGACGAAATCATCGACCCGCTCTCGCTTCACCGGCTGCCCGTTGATGTGCAGCACGCCGTCGATCATCTGGATACGGTCGTTGGGGAGACCGATTACGCGCTTGATGTAGTCCGTCGAATCGTCCTTCGGCAGCCGAAATACAACGACATCGCCGCGGTCGGGCGGCGACGCCCAGAAGCGACCGGAGAACAAAGGCGGCGAGAAGGGAAAGGAGTAATGGGTGTACCCGTAGGAATATTTAGACACGAACAGATAATCGCCCACCAGAAGCGTCGCCTTCATCGACCCGGACGGAATATTGAACGGTTGAAATAAAAACGTGCGGATGACGAGCGCGATGATGAGCGCGTGAAATATCACGCGCACAGTTTCCGCTATGCCGCCTTCTTTGCGCTTGGCTCCGGAAGTCACGCTCATTGCCTCTGATCCGTCAGATTCGCGGCCCGCGACCTTCTAGCCGCTGCCAGCCTGGGGTGCAACGCAATGGATTGAGAGCATCAGGCTCGCGTGTTCGAAACCTTCGTCGCGAGCGATAACTTTCTGCTCGATGAACTACATGCGAGGAACCGCAGTGATCACCACAAACGCCTGAGCGATCGGTCCCTCATCGCTGATTGTAACATCGATACGCGCCTCGCAACCTGCGGGCGTGATCGCTTGCAACCTCGTGAGCGCCCCCCCTGTAAGCTTCATGGTAGGACGCCCGGACGGCATATTTACGACGCCCATGTCGCGCCAGAACACGCCGGCGCGCAATCCGGTGCCCAGCGCTTTCGCGCATGCCTCCTTGGCAGCAAAGCGCTTGGCGTAAGTCTCAGACCGGCGGGCGCGCCTTTCGGCGGTGGCGCGCTCGAGCGGGGTGAAGATACGCGTGACGAATCGCTCGCCATGACGCTCAAGGGTGCGTTGGATGCGACGCACGTCGACGAGGTCGGA
>DATCJI010000517.1:0-3857 GCA_036562835.1 Xanthobacteraceae bacterium
ACCGTACATTTCCGAGACGCTGCGCATCGGCACGGTTGTGATCACCTATACGCAGATTGCTCTCATTGCCTCCTCACTCGCGCTGGTCGGCGCGCTTTATCTGCTGGTCGAGCGGACCTGGTTCGGCAAATCCATGCGCGCCACGGCCGAGGACAGGGACGCCGCGCGCATGATGGGCGTCGATATCGATCGCGTGATCAGGAATGCGTTCTTTCTCGGCTCGGCGCTGGGCGGCATCGCGGGGGTGATGAACGGCCTTTATTATCTTTCCATCCGCTTCGACATGGGCTGGGTCACGGCCATCAAGGGATTCACCGCTGCGGTTCTCGGCGGACTGGGAAACGTCTATGGCGCCGCAGCCGGGGGCTACGTCCTGGGTCTGCTTGAAGTGCTCATCGTGGCGCTGATTCCGCAAGGCTCGCAATACAAAGATGTTTTCGTGTTCCTCATCCTCATACTCGTGCTGGTGTTTCGCCCCACCGGGATTTTTGGGCGCCCCCCGCAGAAGGTGGGGTAGTAGATATGCCGGAGAGCGATTTTGCCACCGCGCAGCTCGCGGTCGAACCTGCGGAGGGACGGCACAAGGTGGTTGATGCGCTGCTCGCGGTGGGGACCACGATTGCTCTTTTTGCCCTTGTGATCCTGGCGCTTACCATCGAGACACTGTGGGTGTTTATCACATTCATTGTCGCGATGGCGGCGCTCGGGTTCCTGTATCAGCGCAGCCGAGGCATTAAACACAGGCTTCAAGAAGCTTTTCGCTTGAGCCGCGCCTGGCTCATTGCCGTTCTGATCGTGCTGCTTGCCATCTATCCCGTGATTCTCGGTGGCAATCCGTATCTGATTCACATCGGTGCGCTCTGCGCGATCTACGTGATCATGGCGCTCGGGCTCAACATCACGTTGGGCTTTGCGGGCCTGCTCGATATCGGCTTCGCGGTTTACTTTGGCGCCGGCGCCTATATGAGCGCGCAGCTAGCCATCCATTTCGGGGTGAGCTTCTGGCTTGGTCTCATTTTGGGCGGGCTCACCGCCGCATTTTTCGGCTTCATCGTCGCCTGGCCGGCGTTGCGCGTGCACGACCATTATCTCGGGTTGGTAACGCTCGGCTACGGACTGATGATGAACCTGTTGGCGCGCAACCTTGCCTTTCTCACCAACGGCACGGACGGCGTCATCAACATTCCGCCTCCTGCAATTGGCTCGCACGTGTTCACCGAGCCGCTGTCGCTCGGGTCGCTGACACTGCCGTTCCAGGCCAACTTCTATTTTCTCGCGGTGATGCTTGCGCTCGTTACTGCTTTCGTCAGTTATCGCTTGCGTCAATCCGCGCTCGGGCGTGCCTGGGACGCCATCCGCGAGGACGAGATCGCTGCCCGCTGTGCCGGCGTGAATGCGCGCGGCGTCAAGGTGCTGGCCTTTTCCACCGGCGCGTTCTTCGGCGGCATGGGCGGAGCGATGTACGCGCACATGATTGGATTCATCAGTCCGGAAAATTTCACCTTCCTTGAATCCATTACCATTCTGGTCATGGTGGTGATGGGGGGTGCCGGAAATATTGCGGGAGTAGCCATCGGCGCGATCATCCTGATCGTGCTGCCGGAGCGCTTTCGCGAGTTCGAGCATCTGCGCCTTCTGTTTTTCGGCATTGCGCTCGTGCTGCTCATGATCAACCGGCCGGAGGGGATCTTTCCGCGTGCGCGTACGCGCCGCCTGCTGCCGCCGGGCAAGATTGCAGGCGCGGTTGCCAAGGAAGCGCTCTCAGCCCCGGCTCCGGCTGAGGCACGGTAACCAGCATGCAGCACCCACTGTTGCAAATCGATCGCCTGAGCAAAAATTTCGGCGGCATTCGTGCCGTGAGCGATCTTACGCTTTCGCTCTATCCTGAAGAGATTTTGGCCGTAATCGGCCCAAACGGCTCAGGCAAGACAACGCTGTTCAATCTCATCGTTCATCTTTACGACAGCTCGGGGGGCAGCATTCGTTTTGGCAATCCGCCGATCGATCTCACGCGGGTGCCCACGCATGAGATCAACGCGCGCGGCATTGCGCGCACGTTCCAGACGCTGCGGCTGTTTCCGAATATGACGGTCGTGGAGAACGTGCTCGTCGGCATGAACGCGCGCCTGCAGGCGGGGCTGTTCACGGCAATCATCGCGAGTCCGCGCACACGGCGCGAGGAGGCGGAAGCCGAGGCTGAGGCCCTGGAGCTCCTCTCATTGTTCGGGCACAGGTTGATCAGCATGTACAACGAGCCTGCGGCGTCGCTCTCCTACGCCAATCGGCGGCGGCTCGAAATCGCACGTGCGCTTGCCTCCCGGCCCACTTTGCTCCTGCTCGACGAGCCCGCGGCCGGCATGAACCCTACGGAGACGCGCGAGATCATGGCCGATATCGCCGCCATTCATCGGCGCGGCTGCGCGATCGCGCTGATCGAGCACGACATGGGACTCGTCGAGGGCCTGGCGCATCGGGTGATCGCGATTGACCACGGTGCCAAGATCGCCGAGGGCAGCTATGCCGAGGTCTGCTCGAATCCGGAAGTAATCAAGGCATATCTGGGGAGCGGCGCGCACGCGTGAATTGCCCACTGCGCATGCAAAGGAAATCTGGATGAAGATCGCCAAGGCAGAATCGATTCTTGTGTCCATGCCGTTCGAGGCGGGCGGCACACCTCCCTGGAGCTTCGGCGGCAAGCCCGCGAATGCGTTCGACGTGCTGCTGGTGCGGCTGGAAACGGACGATGGGCTTATTGGTTGGGGCGAGGCTTTCTCGCGCGGACGCGATCTTGCGCTCAAGCAGGTCATCGATACGCGCTTGTTGCCGTCGCTCATCGGCAGGGATGCCACGCAGATTTCCAGGACCAAGCACGATCTCGAGTTTCAGCTGCACAATTTCGGGCGCATCGGCGGCATGGAATACGGCATCGCGGCCATCGATATCGCGCTCTGGGATATTTTGGGCAAATCATGCGGCAAGCCGCTGCATGTGCTGTTGGGGGGTGCCTATGCGGACGAGCTCGAAGTTTATGCCAGCCTGATGCGCTATCGCAACGTGCCGGAGGTGACCAAAGCGACCCGCCGCGCGGTCGAGCGTGGTTACCGCTTCATCAAGCTGCACGAAATAGGACTTGAAGAGACGCGGGCAGCGGTCGAGGCGGCCGATGGCAAAGCCAAGGTGATGCTCGACACGAATTGTCCATGGACGGTCGAGCAGGCACTTGCCATGAGCAAGGATATGGCAGACCTGAATCTGTACTGGCTGGAGGAGCCGGTGTGGCCACCGGAAAACTACCGAGGCCTGGCCATCGTGAAGGCGCAAGGCATTCACCGCATCGCGAGCGGCGAGAATGCGGGCAGCCTGCATGATTTCATGGCGATGATTGACGCAGATGCCATCGATATTGCGCAACCGGATGTCGCCAAGACCGGCGGGCTTTCAGAAGTGCTGAAGATCGCGGCCCTATGCGAGGCTCACGGAGTGGAGTTCATGCCCCATTGCGCCCTGTTCGGGCCCGGTCAGGTCGCGACCATACATCTCAATGCCGCGCATCGTTCGACGCCGCTGCTCGAGCGGCTGTTCTGCGACTTTGAATCGGAGCTTTATGGCGGCGCCACCGTGCCGAAGCACGGGAGGGTCGCCGTTCCGCGCGGCCCCGGTCTCGGGCTCGAGCCCGATCCCAAAGTGATCGAGAAATTTGCAGTGTGAGTAGAGTTAGAGACTGCAGGAGGAACAGGATGGTCTTGGGACACAAGCTGCACGGCAATGGGCCAGAGGGCGCATTTCTCTACAACGACTGGCTTGCCGACAGCTCGAGCTGGGTGCCCACGCTGCCTTACCTCGACACGAAGACCTTT
>DATCJI010000528.1:0-8160 GCA_036562835.1 Xanthobacteraceae bacterium
CCGCCGAAACCTCGTCCTCACGAATGGCGGCCAGCGTGTCGCCAACCGGGGAGCGTACCAGCCGATCGAGCAGCACATAAAAGAGCAGGGCAAAACCCGCGACCAGATAAAACATGTTCGCCGCGTCGGCGAAGGAGAGGAGGGCAATGCCCGGCAAGTGCATCTCGGGCGGCGGTTTGATTCCGTAAATGCCCAGCGGGCCCTGGGTGAGGCTGATCCAGTTGAGCAGCACCTGATGCACAATGACCCCAAAGCCGAGGGATGCGATGGCGAGATAATGACCGCGCAGCCGGACTGCGAAAATCGAGAGCGCCGCTCCGGCCAGGCCCGCGAGCAGCATCGCGATTGCGAACGCAATCCAGAATGGAACCCCGAGTTCGATAATTAACAGCGTCGAGGCATAAGCGCCGATGCCGTAGAACGCCGAGTGGCCGAGATTGAGCTGACCCGCATAGCCGAGAATGAAATCGAGGCCGATGGCCAGCATCACATTGAGCGCGCACACGATCAGGTTCGTGCGCCAGTACGAATCCTGAAACACGGCCGGTAAAGCGGCGATCGCGGCTATTGCGGCGAGAAGCCAGATGCCGCGATGACGCAAGATCCGTCGCTCATCCCCGCGAAGGCGGGGATCCAGCTTTTCATCGTGCATCGCTGGATTCCCGCTTGCGCGGGAATGAGCGGAAGACATCAGACCGTCCTACACATTCTCTTCGCGCCTTTCCGCAATCAGCCCGGTAGGGCGCAACGCCAGCATCAGGAGCAGGAGCGTGAACACGACGATGTCGATCAGTCCGGGATTCACGAATTGGGTGGTGAAGCTTTCAATGAGCCCGACCAGCAGGCCGGCAATGATCGTGCCTTCGACGTTGCCGAACCCGCCGATAATCACAATGGCGAACGCCTTCACGATCACGCTGGTGCCGGCAAACGGCGTCAGCACCAGAACAGGGCCCAGCATCGCGCCGGCCAAGCCGGCGAGCGCCGATGCGATCACGAAGGTGAGCATGATGAGCTGATTGGGATTGATCCCCATCAGCGCGGCGGTCTCGCGGTCCTGCGCCACTGCGCGCAGCGCCTTCCCCAGAAACGTGAACTTCATAAACGCGTAAAGCAGCGCAATCGTGAGCGCCGAGACCGCAATGATGATCAGGTTCTGCCAGGTCACGAATGTGCCGCCCCAAAGGCGGATGACGTGGCTGCTGTAGGGACTGTCGAAGGCATAGGGGATGGGGCCGAATGCCAGCAGCATTGCGTTCTGCAACAGAATGGACAGCCCGATGGTCGCAATCAGCGGCAGCAACTCGCTGCCGCGTTCGCGTAGCGGCGCGAAAATCGCGGCATTCACCAGGTAACCAAGCGCCGCGCCGATCGCGAACGCGGCGCCGATGCTCAACAGGTAATCGCCACCGAGCGCAAAGGTGAAGAAGTACGCCGCAAACGCGCCGATGGTGACAATGTCGGCATGCGCAAAATTGATCTGCACGAGCACGCCGTAAATGAGCGTAAGCCCCAGTGCGACCAGCACGTACAGACTGCCGAACACGACTCCATTAATGGCCTGCTGCAGCGCGACCCCGAGCATGCGCGCTCAGTTCCAGTGCAGAGCTTTCCATGAGAGATCCGGCAGCGTCTCCATGTAATGGATGGTGTCCATCTTGATGTTCTGATTATGCTGATCGAATTCGACGCTTCCGGTCACGCCGGAAAAATTTTTTGTCTGCGCCAGCACATCGCGGATGGATTGCGCGTCCTTGCCTCCGCGTTTGACCACGTCGGCCAGCAACAGGATCTGGTCGTAAGCATGGGCGTTCAGATGCGTCGGATCGGAGTTGTATTTGGCCTTGAATGCGCGGATAAAATCGTGCACCACCGCGCGCTCGTCGGTGGGATCGAACTGAACGATGCGGATGTAGCCAATCGCCCCCTTGCCGGCCTTCTGCTCGAAGCCGAAGGGCAGCCATATGGTGCCGAGCTGGATCGCCTTGCCGTCACCGCCCTTGGTGACGCTTGCCTGCGCCAGTGCCTGGGTGATGCGCAGCCCTTGCCCTTCCAGCGTGTAGGTGGGAATGACATCGACGGGCCCGACACCTGAGATGCGTGTTGCAATTGCCGTAAAGTCATTCACGTCCCGGGTGAAGCCGATATCGGCAAGGATCTTGCCCCCGAGCTTTTGGAAGGTATCGGCAAACACCTTGGCATTGCCAATGCCCGCATTGGTGTTCTCGTACAGCAGCACCGCGTTTCGCGCATTAAGGCGCTTGTAGGCATTGGTCGCGATATCGACGCCCTGCATCACCTCGTTGGGCATGATGCGGAACGTCCACGGATTGCCCGGCTCGGTGACCTTGATGGAGGATGAGCCCGCATTGAGGAACGGCACCTTCGCCTGCTCCATCAGCGGCATGGCGGCAAGCGTCGCGTCGGAGCATTCCTCGCCGAGCACGATCTGCGGCTTGTACTGCTCCAGCAACCGCTTGGCTGCTTGCGTCGAAGGCAGCGGGCTGCAGCCGGAATCCTCGTATTGAATCTGGAAATGGTATCCGTTCACCCCGTCATTGTTCAGCTGCTCGAGCGCAAGCTCTATGCCCTGCTTGTCCTGCACACCGAAATAAGAGCCCGGGCCCGACGTCGGAAACAGTCCGCCGATCTTGATAACCTTGTCCTGCGCGTCTGCGCCGGGCGAGGATGCGAGCACGACGGTCGCGGCAATGATAATGAGACGTGGAATACAAATGCTCATAGTTGTTCTCCCTCAACTCGGCGTGCGCGCATTTAAGCCTGAACGGCGTGCGCTGCCAATGTCGGTGCGGCCGCCATTACTCGATCCTGCGCGATTGTTTTGAGAGTGTTCGGCGGTTAAGGAACGCCGGATTCAGACGACGGAACACGAATGACGGAGGACGAAACAAAACACAGGCTTCGAGGAGCGGGAAGAATGCCTTCTTCTCCTGTCTCCTGTCATGTGTCGTCATTCCTCTCAGCCCTGCTGGTGCCTGTGGTCGCTGGCGTGCTTTGCGGCTGCGCCGGCGATCACGATGCGGGCACCGGGGAGCCGAGCTTCTATCGCAGCATGGCAGAGGCCGGCGCGCAGCTGGATGCCGCGACCGCGGCCTCCATGATCTCGGGTTACCGGGCAAACAATGGACTTCCGCCGGTCAGCGTCGATCCGGAGCTGATGAAAATGGCGCAGGCGCAGGCGCAGGCCATGGCGAGCCGGGATAAGCTCGACCACAACGTGCTTCGTTCATTCAATGATCGGTTGAATGCCGAGGGATACCGGTCGCGCAACGCCGCGGAAAACATCGGAGCCGGATATCACACGCTGGCGGAGGCTTTCTCCGGTTGGCGCGATTCCCCGCCCCATCGTGCGAACATGCTGCTTGCGGGTGCAACCCGCATGGGTATTGCGGCGGTTTACGCGCCCAAATCCAAATACAAGGTGTTCTGGGCGCTTATTCTCGCCTCGCCGGCGTAACGCAGCGGGACCGAAATTGCTGTTCGCTTAGTTCAGAGTCGGTCCGCTGTCCGGGTCTGACTTGCGGCCGAAGACCCCAGGCCTCCGGTTCTCCAGCACCCGTCGATAATGCGACCTGCGCCCTCCGCCTGCGATACGGTCGAGGCTGCGCAACGCTTCCATCACGTCGTCGAACGCCACAGCCTTTCCGGTCCCTGGCACGAGCCGGAGTGTCGGCGCCGCCTCGACGGCACAGAGGTCGGACGCCCATGAGGCAAGAATGGCGCGCTTCTCGGACAGCGTGAGATCAGGATCTTCCACAACGCTCATCGGACGCTCAAACGCCTGCGCGGGATGAAGCAGCGCATCAAGATCGAGCGCGCCGTCGTCGCTGCGGTTAAGACCGAAATGGAATGGAATATCGTAAGCCCTCATAACCACATTCTCCATTGAGCAACATGGATAGGGGACGCGCCGGACACCCCGCCAGCGCCCGCGCCGGAGCCCTAGAAAAGGGGCCGGCAGGGAACGATCTAGGCAAGTAGCGCCTAATTTCAAGGGGGTCCCGTGCGTCCCTCGGACGAATCCTGCATGTCTTTGTCGCTTCGGGAGGTTTTTTGGTTCATGCGGCTGCTACGGCAAGGAGGTCCAGGCCCAGCGCCTCTGCCGTCGCCGCTCGCAGACTGGCCACCGCGGCGGTAAAGGCCGCGTGCTCGTCCGGTGTGAGCTCGGTGATTTTGCAGCCCTGCGCCTCGATTGCTTTCCCGGCCTCTGTTTCCTCGGTTTCGTGCACTTCGCGCTGCCAGGCGACGGCCTCCCGCACGGCGTTGCGCACAGCGGCCCGAAGGCTTGCCGGCCAGGCATCGAAGGCGGGCCGGTTCAGGAAAATGGGGCGGGAAAGGTAAAAATGACCGGAAAGCGTATGGAAGGCATGGAATTTGTGCACTCCGTACGTGACGGTGTTCGACAGCGGATTTTCCTGGGCATCGAGCCCGCCGTTTTTGATCATCTCGATCGCCTCGGTGAGATCCATCGGCATGGGACGCGCGCCGAGCAATTCGAAGGTGCGCGCGTGCACCCGGCTCGGCAGGACGCGAATGCGAAGCCCGGTTAGATCGTCCGGCCTGTGCAGGGGTCGAACCCGGTTGGAAATGTGCCGAAAGCCGTTCTCGAACCAGCCGAGCACGCGAAAATTCACCCGCTCCTCAATCTTCGCTGCCAGCACGGCACCAAGCTCGCCGTCAATCGCGCGGCGCGCCGATTGCGTGCTTCCGAACACGAACGGCAAATCCGCGATACCGAGTTCAGGGACACGTCCGGTGAGATAACTCGAGGACTGATAGCCGAGAGTGAGGATGCCGTGCTCAACGAGCCAAAGAATGTCCTCGGCGCGATAACCGAGGTCCATTATGTTCCATACGTATTTGATGTCGACATCGCTGCCGAACTCGCTCACGAGCCGATCACCGATGAGTTTTAGCGCGCGGCTGAAGCCGGTGGTGGCCGGACCGTATCCGCCCATGCGAATCTGAATTGGCTCATCGGTCACTTTTGCTCCTATGTCGGATAAGCAAAGCGATTTCCGGCCAACGCGATCGGCATCCCGCCAGCTCCTCCGGGTTACACCTTCCGTTATAGACCAGGGACAAATCCCTCACTAACTTCGCGTCATGTACGGCGCTCCTCTACTAGGCACCGCGCGCGATTACGATGCGCTTTGCCACTCGTTCCGCTGGCGTGTCCCGCCGCAGTACAACATTGGTGTCGATGTCTGCGACCGGTGGGCGCAGAGCGAGCCGCGGCGCACGGCTATTTTCGACGTGCATGCGGACGGCACGATTGACGAGATCAGCTACGGACGCCTCCGCGAGCAATCGAACCGGCTCGCAAACGTGCTGGTGGCAGGCGGTGTCAACCGTGGCGATCGCGTCGCCATCCTGCTGCCGCAAGGCGCCGCAGCCGCGATCAGCCACATTGCCGTCTACAAGACGGGAGCCATCGCACTTCCCCTTGCGCTTTTGTTCGGCCCCGACGCGATCGCGTATCGGCTTGCCGATTCCAATGTGCGTACGGTCATCACGAATGCACAAGGTGCGGAAAAGATTCTTGCACGGGCTGGCGGCACTGAACCGACCGTAGCTCCTGTTCTCTCAATCGACGGGCCGTCGCACGGAGCACAGGATTTCCACGCCGCGCTCGCGCGCGCTTCTGATGATTTCACGCCGGCCATGACCAGCAGCGAGGACCCCGCCCTGATCATGTACACCTCGGGCACCACGGGTCCGCCGAAAGGCGCACTGCACGCGCACCGCGTCCTGCTTGGACATCTGCCGGGCGTCGAGCTCCCGCACGAATTTCTTCCGCAGGCAGGCGATCGGTTCTGGACGCCGGCGGACTGGGCCTGGGCCGGCGGTCTCCTGAACGTGCTGCTGCCGTCTCTTCATTACGGGGTGCCGGTGGTGGCGAGGAGGTTCGAGAAGTTCGATCCTGATGAAGCTTTCGCGCTCATGGCCAGGCTCGACGTGCGCAACGCGTTCATCCCTCCTACGGCTTTGCGCATGTTGCGCGCCGCAAAACATCCACCCACAGGAGTGCGCCTGCGCTCGCTCGGCTCAGGCGGCGAGGCGCTGGGCCTCGAGACGTTTGAATGGGGCAAATCCGCGCTCGGCGTTTCCATCAACGAGTTCTATGGCCAGACCGAATGCAACCTGGTGGTTGCGTCATGCGCACAGATTGGCGTCACGCAGGCGGGCACGATGGGCAAGGCGGTGCCTGGCCACGCGGTCGGCGTGGTGCGACCGGACGGCACTCGATGCAAGCACGGCGAGGTCGGTGAGATCGCAATCAGGCGTCCGGACCCCGTGATGTTCCTGAATTATTGGGGCAGGGACGAAGCAACGCAGGAAAAATTTGCCGGCGATTGGATGCTCACCGGCGATCAGGGCATGCTCGATGACCGGGGTTATTTTCACTTCGTGGGTCGCAACGACGACGTGATCACGTCGGCCGGATACCGCATCGGGCCGACGGAAATCGAGGATTGCCTCATTCGGCATCCGGCGGTCGCGCTCGCCGCGGTTGTCGGCAAGCCGGATGCCATGCGCACTGAAATCGTCAAGGCGTTCATTGTCCCAAAACCGGGCCACGATCCATCAGATGCGCTGGCGGCCGATATCCAGGGTTTCGTGAAGGCGCGTCTTTCCGCGCACGAATACCCGCGCGAGGTCGCATTCCTGGACGAAATGCCCATGACCACGACGGGCAAGGTCATCCGGCGGCTGTTGCGCGAGCGCTGCTAATTCACCTCTGCCGCGCCCGACCGCGCAAATTCTTCGCGCCATTTATGAGCGCGCGTCGCGCGGACTCGGAGCCGCGTGCGAGCGCAAATGCTTTCGCCCCTGCGGGCGCCGCTGCGAACAGGCAATCGGCGAGTGAAAGGCGCTCGCGCCAGATGTGGTCGACCATCGGATGGTTGGCAGTTGCGCACGAGTCGACGCGGTGAATGCCCTCATCCGCAAGCAAGCGATCCGTCGCATCCAGCAGAACCTGCACCCCGGGCGAATATTGTGCGAAAGTTTCGTCGTGGGCGATTTTCCAGGACCATGCGGTGGGGCCACTGCGCAAGATCACAAGTGCCGCTATTGCACGGCGGTCGAGGCACGCACAATAGACGCGTTGCCTTGTTGCGCCAGACCGGTGACGGCCTGAGCGAGGAAGCCGGCGAGTTCCTCCCGGCAACGTGCCGCCGTTCCTGCCCGACCTTTCCAGCTGCCCGCCTCCAGCGCCAGGAAATCATCCAGCGCAGCAGCAATGCCTGGCAATTCGGCGTCGACAACGGATACGAGATGTCTTGTTTCGGCCAACCGCTTGCGCTGTCGCCGCAGCTCCTTGCGTTTCTTTGGTCCAATCGCGTGTTCCAGATACGATGTGCGCTCGCCTCCAGGGGCCAGAAGCGCACGCGCATGGGCACCGAATAAAGCCAGGCCGCCGCCCCGGCGCGCGAGCACGCGCGCCAGCGCGATGGCCGTTGCACCCTCCATTGCGAGATATGGCAGCAGTATGAGCTTCGGGAATTCCGGATTGGTCGCAATGTGGTCGAGCCATGCCGAAATTGCTTCTTCGGCGCAGACCGCATCGACAAGCGGGGTGCCCAGCGGAGCATACGGGTGTGTCCACCCGACCAGGACCGGAAACGGCAGGCCATACCGAAAACGTTCAATGCGGGCCGGGAAGAAGCCGACGAGCTGCCGAGGGTCGCTTTGCGACCAGATCAGCAGGGCACCCACGCCACCGCCGAAGACGGGCGCGGCTGCGACTGCGAATGCCGGCTCGTAGAAAACGTTCGGCTCGAGGGCTCGCCGCGCAAGCGATGCCCACTCGGCGGCCATCGAGCTGAGCGAGGCGAGCGGCCGCCATTCCACCTGCGGATGCACTATGCCATGCACGTTCGGCGCCTATTTCGCCCCGCGCGACGCATAGCAACGAAGCGTTAACATTCAGTTCGGTCGCAGGCGGCCAGTGCGAGTAATTCCGTGCCTTGTTTAAAGCCTGATCTCCCCCGCATTGACACGCTGATAGGTATCGGCATCCAGGCGGACGAATGCGCTGCGCTGGGGATCGTTGAAATAGATCGGGTCCGGGCTGCGCTGCGGGTCGAAGCCATCGCCGACCAGCTCGATCTTCTTCTGCTTGAACGTGGTCGT
>DATCJI010000069.1:0-3602 GCA_036562835.1 Xanthobacteraceae bacterium
TTCACCCAAGTTCGTACGCACGTCGAAGAGCACGGCTGAAGTCTGCCGCGACGCCGTGGATACCGTGCAAGCGGCGAAAGGTCCGCCCGGTCAGGTCGCCACGCTGATCCTGCCCTCCGACGTATCCTGGGGAGAGGGCGGCGTTCCCGAGCCTGCGCACGACAGCGCGCAGCCGGCTGCAACCGACGATGCGACGGTGCAGGCGATCTCGGCCGCGATCAGGTCGGGCGGGCGCACCGCAATCCTGCTCGGCGGCGGTGCGTTGCGCGAAAGCGCGCTGCAGACGGCTGCCCGCATCTCCGACCACAGCGGCGTAAAATTGTTCGCGGAAACCTTTCCGAAGCGCATGGAGCGCGGCGCGAGTCTGCCCGCAGTCGAGCGCCTTGCCTATCTCGGCGAGATGGCGTTGCTGCAATTGAAGAGCTTCGACCGGCTGGTGCTCGTCGACAGCAAGTCGCCGGTGTCGTTCTTCGCCTATCCCGGCAAGAACAGCTGTCTGGTTCCCCAGACATGCGCGGTGCATGAGCTGTCATCGGCGGAACAGGACGCGACGCTGAGCCTCAAGAAACTCGCGATGGCGCTCGGCGCGGACAACGCCATGCCCGCTCCGGCGACCCTCGCTCGGCCTGCGGCCCCGCGCGGCAAGAAGCTCACGGCGGAGAAGGTGTGCAAGGCCGTCGGCCATCTGCTGCCGGAAAAAGCCATTTTGATCGACGAGGCTATCACCTCCGGCCTCATGCTTTCGAAGTATACCGCAGGCGGGCCGCGGCACGATTTGCTGTCTTTAACGGGGGGCGCGATCGGACAGGGTCTGCCGAACGCGATTGGGGCTGCGATCGCCTGTCCGGATCGTCCGGTTCTCGCACTGATCGGCGACGGCAGCTCGATGTACACGATCCAGTCGTTGTGGACGATGGCGCGCGAAAATCTGAACGTCACCGCAATCATCTTCAATAACGCCTGCTACTCCGTGCTCAATGTTGAACTGGAGCGCGTCGGCGCCGGGGACGTCGGACCGAAGGCGAAAGCGCAGCTCGACATCAATCCTGCGCTCGACTTTACGAAGATCGCGGAGGGCATGGGCGTGCCGGCTGTAAGGGCCTGTGATCCGGAAGCCTTCATCCACGCCCTCGAGCGTGCGCTTAAGACGCCCGGCCCGCATTTAATCGACGCGGTCATCCCTCCGACATTAGCGGGCCTGAAGCTGAAGCTGCTGCCGTACGTCCTCGGCTCGCTCGACAAGTTGCCGCAGCCGCTCGCGCACGTGCTCAAGCGCAAACTCACGCCGTGATGAAGGGGATTGCGTGACAATGACAATCCGGTCAGAAGTTGTCATTGCCGGCGGCGGCCTCGCCGGTATCGTCGCGGCACTCGAGGCTTTGCGCGCCGATAAGTCGGTCACATTGGTCGATAAGGACACGCCGGAGCGACTCGGGGGGCTCGCGCTCTGGGCGTTCGGCGGCATGGCGCTCATCGGCACCCCGCTGCAGAGGCGCCTAGGGATTCCCGACACACCAGAGCGCGCGCTGCAGGACTGGTTCCGTTTCGGCGAACTCGAGCCGAACGATCATTGGCCGCGCGCCTGGGCGCGCTACTACGTCGAACACTCGCGCAGTGAGGTGTACGATTGGCTAAAATCGCAAGGCGTGAAATTCATGCCGGCGGTCAACTGGGTAGAGCGTGGATTACAGGGCGAGGGCAATTCGCTGCCGCGCTACCACATCGTTTGGGGCACGTCGCAATTCATGACGCGCCGGCTCATCGAAGCCATGCGCGCTGCCGACAAAGGCGGCAAGCTTAAGATACTGCATCGTCATCGCGTCGCAACCATCGATCATAAGGTCGGTGTCGTATCCGGCGCGTTCGCAATAGACGAGCAAACGGGCGCCGAAACACGGATCGTCGCGCCGCTCGTCGTGCTCGCGATGGGCGGGATCAACGGCAGTCAGGAACAGGTCCGCGCCAATTGGGTAAAAGGACGAGCAATACCGACCGAGATGCTGAACGGCGCCCATCCCTATGCCGACGGCAAGCTGCACTACCACGCGGCAGATGCCCTCGGTGCGCAAATCACGCATGCCGGCGAAATGTGGAATTACGCCGCGGGCTTCCCACACCCGTTTCCGCATTTTCCCGGCCACGGTCTTTCCGCGATCCCCTGCAAGTCGGCGCTCTGGCTCAACCACAGGGGCGAGCGCATAGGGCCAGAGCCGCTGGTGACCGGCTTCGACACCCACAGCCTCTGCCAACGCGTCGCCGCGCAGGAAAAGCCTTATACGTGGCACCTGCTCAACTGGCGAATCGCAGCGAAAGAGTTCGCCATCTCCGGCGCCGAGCATAACCAGCGCATCCGCGACAAGCAGTTCCTGCTCTTCTTAATCGAAATGCTGTCCGGCAGCCATCGGCTGATCCGGCAGTTGCGGCGCGAGCGCAACCATTTCCTCGTCGACGACACGCTAGAGGGGCTCGCCGTAAAGATGAATGCGCTGACCGGGACCGACGATGTCAAACCCGAAGTCCTGCAGGCGTCCGCCGATGCGTTTGACGCGAACTTCGCCAACGGGTTGAGGCTACAAAACGATGATCAGGTCCGCCGCATCCTTCACGCTCGCCAGTGGCCGTCCGATCGGCTGCGCACCTGCAAGCCCGCGCCATTGCAGAAGCGCTCCGCCGGACCATTCATTGCCATCCACATGCAGCTCGTTACCCGCAAGAGCCTTGGCGGCCTGCAGACGGACCTGCAGAGTCGCGTGCTGGACAGCAAGGGCGTTCCGATTGGTGGCCTCTTCTGTGTGGGCGAAGCCGCCGGGTTCGGGGGCGGCGGCGCTTCCGGCAAGCGCTCGCTGGAAGGGACGTTCCTGCCTGGCTGCATCATGACAGCACGCGCTGCCGTGCGCGCGATGTGAGCCCCGTTATGCGACCGTCATCTGGCTGGGATGTCCTGCCTTTGTCCGCAACGGCGCCGCTACTTTTTGACGGTAGACCATGGTCGAATGATCTATTCCATTTCCAAGCCAAGCGAGTTGAAGGGAATAAACATTTTTGGCACGCTTGTAAGAAGCCGAGCTGCTACGGCATCGTTACATCCGGATCTAATTTCCGACAGCGACAGTAAGACCCTCTGCTCGTTCAAAGGTGCTTCGCCGCGGCCGCGCAACGCACGAAGTCACAGATGCGAAAACCCGGAAGGAAGGGAAGGTGCATGCTGGACTTAGCGTTCATAGTGAAGACGGTCCGGATTCTGCGCTCCCGTGAACGCTAACACCTGGGTCGGGCCATGCCGTGCGGTCTGGCCGTTGGCGGCTTCCGCAAACGAAGCGTGATGCTTTTCAACTTCGTCCTTTTCATCGAAGGCCTCAAATTCGCGGTTTAGTGCAGAAAGAATGTGCTGCTTCACAAGCCTCTGCTGATCCCAAACCTCCGCAGGGCGTGCCGCCTCCGATAGCCTGCTTGACCTGAGCAGTCACGAAGGGACAGCCGAGATTCCACAACACAAATATTAGTGGTTGCTATTCGGTTTAGAAAGCACCATATGAAGAATTCAGGTGGTAATTTGCACGGTCTGGATGGATTTTCATCTTGGCAAATATTCCACTGCAGAG